>NZ_JBNPLX010000021.1:0-67489 GCF_050313695.1 Bariatricus sp. SGI.161 | reverse complement strand
TGACTGCAGTGGGTGATTTCCTGAAAGATCAGGCGACCATTCTGGCAGCAAAGCTGGCAGAATGCAATGTACCGTTTATCTACCGTTTCTACGGAGATGCAGAACATGAGCTGGGACATGTGTTTCACTGCAATATAAAGACCCGGGATGCCGCACTTTGCAATGATGAAGAATGTAATTTCTTCAGAGAATTTTGTTAATGATAATGAAGAAGATGAGCACTAAAAATCAATCTCGGTAACGATCTGACCCGAACCATTGCAGAGAACGGTGTCGTAAGGAACCCCGAGATAATAGTGCAGACTGGTGCGGTACAGCTCCAGTTCATAATATGAATTCAGATATTTTCCATTTCGCATCTGGCAGTCATCCACAATTTCTCTGGCCAATACCTCCTCTTTGATTGGAAAAAGACGGTTGATGACAATTGTCAGATGCGTTTCCGTAAGATTGGAAGAAGTAAAAATGGTAGAATGCATGACTTTGTAAGGCTGGTTTTCAAACCAGACGAAAAACAGCAGAATAAGCATAAATACAATGGCCGTAAGCCGCCTCTTTTGCTTCAATATCTTCACTCCCTTCACGGATAAGAACAGACACTGTATCTTATTACAGTGTAAATTAATATATCTATTTTTTCAATGGAAATATGGGTATACTTAACACAAAGAAATGGCATGGTGTTGAGTATGAGTAAGATAGTGATTGATTTGGAAAGAGTTCTGGCAGAAAAAGGTGTCAGTAAAACACAACTTTGTTATATCTGCAGGCTGCAGCGGACACAGTTGAATAACTACTGTAAGAACAAGGTTGTCCGTGTCGATTTGAACACAATTGCAAAAATCTGCGATTGCCTCGAATGCGATGTAAATGACATTTTAAAATTGGAAAAAGAAGAAGTATAGCGGCTGCTGCCTGTTACAGGCAGCGGTTGTTTTTATGAGCATTGATATGTTATATAAATGATAATCAGCTGAAATAGGAGAAGTAAAGCAATGGATAAAAGAAATAAAAGAATATTAATGAGTGTTCTGGGGGTTGTCATATGTGGAATCAGCATCGGTCTTTTCAAACGATCAACATTTGGCGTTGATCCGTATCAGACGCTTATGGGTGGGGTGGACGCAGTATTGCCAATTAGCTTTGGTACTATGTATGTCATTGCAAACATCTGCCTGTTGATGTTTTCTTTAATTCACGACAGGCATCGAATCGGACTTGCAACACTGATCAATCTGTTTTTCCTGGGGTATATTGCCGACTATTCTCACCAGTTTCTGAAAAGTGTATTTCCGGATATTGGATTAGCAGGAAGAGTGGTCATGCTTCTTATGGGGATTGTGATTATGTGTCTTGCTTCTGCGTTTTATTTTACCGCAGATCTAGGAGTATCTACTTATGATGCGGTTGCTTTGATTATTTCTGAAAATTGGAAAGTGGGACCTTTCAAATATTGTCGTATTGCATGTGATCTGGCGTGTGTAGTCATAGGTGTTGCCTTATTTCTGATATCGGGACAGCCGGTGTCAGGACTTACTGAACTTGTGGGATTGGGAACGATCATTACTGCCTTTTTTATGGGGCCGCTGATAGAATTTTTTAATGTCCATGTTGCTCTGCCTTTTTTGAACAAATAATTTTCAGTTCGTAATTTGGCTGTTTTATGCTGCCTTTCATAAAAAAATAAAATATTTTATAATTTCTTCTTCCCTTTATAGTAATTTTAGTGTATGATAGTAAATGCACTAGATATAGTGCATGGGAAAATAATAAAAACAATATTTAGTACAAAGGTGAGGACGAGTATGAGAATAGACGTAAAAACGAATGTAATTAAGAGAAATGGGGAAGAGGTATATTTTGACCTGACGAAGATTATCAATGCGATCAAAGCAGCGAACAATGAGGTGGACAGGATCCATCAGATGAATGAATATCAGATTATGGCCATTGCGGACAATGTTGCGGATCAGGTACAGGAGTCTACACATGCGGTTCATGTAGAGGATATTCAGGATATGGTAGAGCGCGGCATTATGGAGATGCGTGGCTATGAGGTGGCGCAGAAGTATGTCCGCTATCGTTTTAAGCGAGAGTTGACTCGTAAGTCTAACACGACGGATAATGGAATTCTGTCTTTGATCGAGAATATTAATGAGGAAGTGAATCAGGAGAATTCGAACAAGAATCCGGTGATCAATTCTACGCAGCGTGATTACATGGCCGGAGAAGTCAGCAAGGATTTGTCAAAGCGTATACTTTTACCGGAAGAGATTGTAAATGCCCACGAAGCTGGAATCATTCATTTCCATGATTCTGATTATTTTGCGCAGAAGGAACACAACTGTGATCTGATCAATCTGGAGGATATGCTGCAGAATGGTACAGTCATCAGTGAGACGATGATCGAGAAGCCGCACAGCTTCTTTACGGCTTGTAATGTAACGACGCAGATTGTGGCACAGGTCGCAAGTAATCAGTACGGCGGACAGTCATTTTCACTGGCACATCTGGCACCGTTCGTAGATGTCAGCAGAAAGAAGATCCGTAAGAATGTCATTGCAGAGCGGGAAGAATGCGGCGAGAGTATGGATGAACAGATCATCGATAAAGTAACTGAGCGCAGATTAAGAGACGAGGTAAAGAGTGGAATCCAGACGATTCAGTATCAGTTGATCACGTTGATGACCTGTAATGGTCAGGCGCCATTTGTTACGATGTTCATGTATCTGGATGAGGTGGAAGAAGGACAGACCAGAGACGACTTGGCAATGATCATTGAAGAAGTGCTGAAGCAGAGAATGCAGGGCGTGAAGAATGAAAAAGGCGTATGGATCACACCGGCATTTCCGAAGCTGATCTATGTGCTGGATGAGGATAATATTACGGAAGATTCCAAATACTGGTATCTGACAGAGTTATCTGCACAGTGTACGGCAAAGCGTATGGTGCCGGATTATATTTCCGCTAAGATTATGAAGCAGTTGAAAAAGGGAAATGTATACACATGTATGGGCTGCCGTTCTTTCCTGACGGTCGAAGAGAGTCAGAAGAATCCGGATGGTTCTTATAAGTTCTACGGACGTTTCAATCAGGGTGTTGTTACGATTAACCTGGTGGATGTGGCATGTTCTTCTGAAGGAGATATGGATCGGTTCTGGAAGATTCTGGATGACCGTCTGGAATTATGCCATCGTGCACTTCGCTGCAGACATGAGAGACTTCTGGGAACCGTATCAGACGTTGCTCCGATTCTGTGGCAGCATGGTGCACTGGCACGTCTGAAGAAAGGCGAGACCATTGATAAATTATTATATAATGGATATTCTACGATTTCATTAGGCTACGCAGGCCTCTATGAGATGTGTATGCGCATGCTTGGCAAGTCACATACAGATCCGGAAGGAAGAGTATTTGCCCTGAAGGTTATGCAGAGACTGAATGATAAGTGTGCAGAGTGGAAAGCAGCAGAGAATATCAGCTATTCAGTATACGGAACGCCGATGGAATCCACCACTTATAAGTTCGCAAAATGTCTTCAGAAGAGATTTGGAATTATCAAAGGTGTTACAGATAAGAACTATATTACAAATAGCTATCATGTTCATGTATCCGAAGAGATTAACGCGTTTGACAAGCTGGAGTTTGAAGCCGATTTCCAGAAATTGTCTCCGGGCGGAGCAATCAGCTATATCGAAGTACCGGATATGCAGCAGAACATTCCGGCAGTGCTGTCCGTAATGCAGTTTATCTATGATCATATTATGTATGCAGAGCTGAATACCAAGAGTGATTATTGCGAAGTATGCGGTTATGACGGAGAGATTCTGATCAAGGAAGACGAATGTGGCAAGCTGATCTGGGAATGCCCGAACTGCGGTAATCAGGATCAGGATAAGATGTCCGTGGCAAGAAGAACCTGCGGCTATATCGGAACCCAGTTCTGGAATCAGGGAAGAACCCAGGAAATCAAAGACCGAGTACTTCACTTGTAAAAGGAATCTGATGTTATGAATTATGCAAATATTAAGAAATATGATATTGCAGACGGCCCGGGGGTGAGGGTGTCGCTGTTTGTATCAGGATGCCGGCACCACTGCAAGGGATGCTTCAATTCCGAAGCCTGGGATTTCGAGTATGGAAGGCCATACACAGCCGAGACAGAGGCGGAGATTCTGGAAGCATTAAAGCCGGGCTATATCGCCGGGCTTACCCTCTTGGGCGGAGAGCCCTTCGAGCCGGAGAATCAGGCAGAACTTGTAAAACTGCTCCGGAAAGTCCGGGAAACCTATCCAGAGAAAAGCATCTGGAGTTACACCGGGTTTGTCTACGATAAAGACCTGGTGCCCGGCGGGCGGGCATATACCGATGTGACAGACGAGATGCTGTCCTATCTGGACGTGCTGGTAGATGGGCCGTTCGTAGAAGAACTGAAAGATATTACACTACAGTTTAGAGGCAGCAGTAACCAAAGAATTCTCAAAATGGATAAAAAGGGGACGTAGTATTTTGCAAAAATACTACGTCCCCTTTTGCATTTTGCCCTGTACCCAATTGAGCGATTATCCTTTTTTTCTATATTGTGATGGGGGCATCCCGTATCGTTTCTGAAAGATCTTATAGAAATATCCCTTATTATGATATCCGACAATATCGGCAATTTCTTCCACGCTTTTGGGGGAGGTGGTCAGTAGGTGTTCTGCCTTTTCCAGGCGGATTTTCTGCACGTAGGCGGAATAGGTCATGCCGGTCTTGGCTTTGATCAGTCGGTTGAAATAATCTTCCTGAAAGTGGAAGGTGTCGACTAACTGTTGAATTGTAATGTCGGCAGAATGCTGCTGTATGTATTCGGAGACTTCCTCGAAGATGATCCAGTTCATGGTCTTGCGCTGTTCTCTGGATAAGGAGAATTCGTATGTGGTGCTGAGCAGACGGAAGATGCGAAGCAACAGGCCTTTGCAGATGTAGCGGGAGCCGATGGTGTTGCTGCATAGCTCTTTTAGCAGCAGGTACAGGCAGTCTTCTAATGCTTCGGTGGCATCAGCGCCCGGACGGAAATGTAGATATTGTTGTACATCTTTTTGCTTCAGCAGTGCAGATTGAAGAAAAGATATAATCTTCTGAGTAGTTACATTTTCATCCATGATCTCTGCAAACATATCGTTAGCAATCCCGAGAAACAGAATGATGGCGGGCTGATCCAGCAGATAATCCTGGTGCAGACAGTTCTTGTCGATCAGGCATAGATCGCCTTTCGAGAAAATGATATCTTTACCCAGAATTCGCTGGCGAAATTCTCCTTCTACTACGTAGGTTAATTCGATGTAATCGTGGGTGTGAAGTTGTGTCTTCTCGCCGGAAGAAAAAGGAAGCTGATAACAAAAGGGTGAAGGAGCAGGCTGCATTGTGGCGTAAAGATTCTGTGCAGAATCAATGTTCCAGCACAGAGCGAAGATTCGGTCCTGCTCTAGTAATGGGTAAGTCTTTACTTCCTGGACGGACTTGGAATATTCTGGACAGACGAGTCTGGGACCAAGTTTATGGTCTGCAGGAAGAAGACCCTGGTCGGAAGAAGTAACCTGCTGGCATAAATCGGAAAGCATCAAAGTGATATCCTCCTGTCTTTGATATAGAAAATGTCAGAGCTAAAAATCAGGGTGTGGCCTGATAGTATATGTCAATTATAGCACAGATAGGAGTGAAGGAAAATGAATTACAGGTCGGAATAGGTAACTTTAGGGAGAAATCGACAGAGTTATGAAATTGCGGAAAACTTCCGCATTTTCTTATAATAAAACCAGAAAATGACATAGCACGTATCGATCATATCAATCAGAAAATGAAGAAAAGGAGAGTAGACAATGTTAAAGACGAAGAATTATCAGTTTTGGTTTTGTACCGGTTCACAGGATCTGTATGGGGATGAATGTCTGGCGCATGTGGCAGAACATTCGAAGAAGATTGTAGAGGCGTTGAATGCATCCGGGAATCTTCCGTATGAGGTGGTTTGGAAACCGACCCTGATCACCAATGAGTTGATCAGAAAGACATTGAATGAAGCGAATATGGATGAAACTTGTGCGGGTGTAATTACTTGGATGCATACATTTTCACCGGCAAAATCCTGGATCCTGGGACTTCAGGAATACCGAAAACCATTGTTGCATCTACATACGCAGTTTAATCAGGAGATTCCTTATGATACCATAGATATGGACTTTATGAATGAGAATCAGGCGGCTCATGGGGACAGAGAGTACGGGCACATCTTCTCCCGCCTTGGGATGGAGCGAAAGGTCATCGTTGGATTCTGGGCGGACGAGAATGTACAGAAGAGAATCGGTTCCTGGATGCGTACGGCAGTAGGTGTTATCGAGAGCAGTCATATCCGTGTCATGCGTATTGCAGACAATATGCGAAATGTTGCAGTAACGGAAGGCGACAAAGTAGAAGCGCAGATTAAATTTGGCTGGGAAGTGGATGCTTATCCGGTCAATGAGATTGTGGAAGCTGTCAATGCAGTATCTCAGGCAGACATTGACACACTTGTGGAAGAATATTATGATAAATATGAGATTCTTCTGGAAGGCAGAGATGCGAAAGAATTCCGTGACCATGTAGCTGTTCAGGCCGGAATCGAGATTGGATTTGAGAGATTCCTGGAGGAAAAGAACTATCAGGCAATCGTAACTCATTTCGGAGATCTTGGTGGATTGAAACAGCTTCCGGGACTTGCCATCCAGAGACTGATGGAAAAAGGATACGGCTTTGGAGCAGAAGGTGACTGGAAGACCGCTGCCATGGTGCGTGTCATGAAGATTATGACGGAAGGAATGAAGGGTGCGAAGGGAACTTCATTTATGGAAGATTATACCTATAATCTGGTACCTGGAAAAGAAGGAATCCTGCAGGCGCATATGCTGGAAGTATGCCCGACCATTGCAGACGGCAAGATCAGCATCAAAGAGCAGCCATTATCTATGGGTGACAGAGAAGACCCGGCAAGACTGGTATTTACGGCAAAAGAAGGGCCGGCAGTTGCAACATCCTTGATTGACCTTGGTGACAGATTCCGCCTGATCATCAATGATGTCAATTGCAAGAAGACCGAGAAACCAATGCCAAAGCTTCCGGTGGCAACTGCATTCTGGACACCGGAACCGAACCTTCAGACGGGTGCAGAAGCGTGGATTCTGGCAGGTGGTGCACACCATACTGCATTTTCTTATGATCTGACAGCAGAGCAGATGGGCGACTGGGCTGCGTACATGGGAATTGAAGCGGTCTACATTGACAAAGATACGACCATCCGTCAGTTTAAGAATGAACTTTTGTGGAACAGTGTAGTATTTCGTAAATAATAAGAAGAGGTAGGAAAAGATGCTTGAAAAATTAAAACAAGAAGTATATGAAGCGAATATGCTTCTCCCCAAATACAATCTGGTAACATTTACCTGGGGAAATGTAAGCGGTATTGACCGAGAGAGTGGCTTGTTCGTCATTAAGCCGAGTGGAGTAGAATATGAGAAGCTGACACCGGAAGATATGGTGGTTGTGGATCTAAATGGCAATAAAGTAGAAGGAAGATATCATCCGTCTTCCGATACTGATACCCATGTTGTTCTTTACAATCGCTTCCCGAACGTAGGGGGAATCGTACATACTCATTCTTCCTGGGCAACGAGCTGGGCACAAGCCGGAAGAGGAATTCCATGTTATGGGACAACTCATGCGGATTACCTCTATGGGGAGGTCCCTTGTGTGAGAAATCTGACAAAAGAGGAGATTGAAGAAGCATACGAGAAGAATACGGGAATCCTGATTGCAGATGAATTTGAGAAAAATGGACTGGATTACGCTGCGACACCGGCGGTATTGTGCAAGAACCATGGACCATTTACCTGGGGAAAGGATGCCCATGAGGCAGTACATAATGCAGTAGTTCTGGAAGAAGTGGCGAAGATGGCGGCACGCTGTGAGATGATCAATCCACAGAATCAGCCTGCGCCGCAGGAACTGCAGGATAAGCACTATTATAGAAAACACGGCGCGAATGCTTATTACGGGCAGCCGGGAAAATAAAAATAAGAGGAGGCTAATGAACATGAGTGATGTAAAGCAATTGATCGAGAGCGGAAGAGCATTTCTTGGAATTGAATTTGGCTCTACGAGGATTAAGTCCGTATTGATCGATGAGAATCACAATCCAATCGCATCTGGAAGTCACAGTTGGGAAAATCGTTTCGAAAATGGTATCTGGACGTATACGCTCGATGATATCTGGACAGGTTTGAGAGATAGCTACAGAGATCTGGCAGAGAATGTGCAGCAAGAATATGGAGTTGTGATTAAGAAGCTTGGAGCAATCGGCTTCAGCGCGATGATGCACGGATATATGGCATTTGATAAGGAAGGAAATCTTCTGGCGCCATTTGCAACCTGGAGAAATAGTAATACAGGTGCAGCGGCTGAGGTTCTGATTGATCTGTTCCAGTATAATATTCCTCTGAGATGGAGTATCGCACATCTGTATCAGGCAATCCTGGATGATGCAGAACATGTAAAGGATATTACCTATATGACGACACTTGCAGGATACATTCACTGGAAGATGACGGGAGAGAAAGTGCTGGGAGTTGGCGATGCTTCCGGTATGTTCCCGATTGATATGGCAACCAGAGATTATGACGAAGAGATGATTCAGAAGTTCGATCAGCTCGTGGCAGATAAGAATTATCCGTGGAAGATTCGAGAGATTCTGCCAAAAGTACTGGTGGCAGGAGAGGCAGCCGGCGTCCTGACGGAAGAGGGAGCAAGACTTCTGGATGAATCTGGCAATCTGGAAGCGGGCATTTTGCTGTGTGCACCAGAAGGAGATGCAGGAACCGGAATGGTAGCGACCAACAGCGTTGCCAAGCGCACCAGCAACATTTCTGCAGGAACATCCTTCTTCTCTATGGTAGTACTGGAGAAGCCATTGAAAAACCTGCACACAGAGATTGACATGGTTACGACACCAGACGGAAGCCTTGTGGCGATGGTACACTCCAATAACGGAACCACTGACCTGAACGCCTGGGTAGGCCTTTTCAAAGAATTTGCAGACAGCATCGGTGCAGATGTAGGCATGGATAAGATGTATGGTACCCTTTATAACAAAGCGCTGGAAGGCGATGTTGACTGTGGAGGAATCCTCTCTTACGGAAATTATGCAGGAGAGCCAATTACAGCGGTTGAAAAAGGAAGACCGATGGTAGTAAGAACCCCGGAGAGCAAGTTCACCCTTGCGAACTTTATGCGGTCCCATCTGTATACAGCGCTGGGCGTCATTAAAGTCGGAATGGATATCCTCACCAAAGAAGAAGGCGTAGAGATTGATACCGTCTTGGGACACGGCGGACTGTTCAAGACCAAAGGCGTAGGACAGAAAGTCCTGGCAGACGCTATCAATACACCAGTCGTAGTCATGGAGACTGCAGGAGAAGGCGGTCCCTGGGGAATGGCAATCCTTGCGGCATACATGGTACAAAAAGAAGAAGGCGAAGCATTGGGCGATTATCTGAATCATAAAGTATTCGGCGAAGATGCAGGCTCAAGAATCGATCCAGACCCAGAAGGCGTGACAGGATACGAAGTATTCATGGAAAGATACAAAAAAGGATTAGATATCGAGCGGAAAGCATGTGAAGATTTATAAAAAGGTAAAAAGGGGACGTAAAAGGGGACGTAGTATTTTTGCAAAATACTACGTCCCCTTTTGTAAAATGCCCTGTACCTTTTTGCACATATTTAGCTCTTGTTTCATATTTGCGTCGCAAAATGTTAACAATTAGTTTGCATTTTTATCACATTTTTATCACAGATTCTGGGTATACTATAATTGTTCTAAGGAACAACACTTAAATTCTTTTTCATAACTTTTTCCTCAGGGCTGCACTCCTCCCAAACATGCAGTCCTATTTTATTGCTTATATGTAACTATGTATATCTGACATAAAAAATCGTCGCTTTCGAAGGCGACGATTTTTGCATTTTATACTGTTCTTATACTGTTGTATATAGATCGATACATTGTCCGGTCATGACCAGAGGTGCATCGGTCAGTAAGTAGACGATGGCGTTGGCTACATCTGTGGCGCTTCCCATAACCGCATCATCCTGTCCGACGGAGTGATTATATACGCGCTGTCCCGGAGTATCGACGATTGCCGGTGCCACTGCATTGACTTGAATGCCGTATTCCTTGGTCTGGATAGCGGCTGTCTTGGTCATGGTGACGATGGCACCTTTGGCGACAGAATAAGCACCCATCTGAGAGGCAATTCTTCCCATTCTGGAAGAAACGCTGACAACTCGTCCGCTGCCCTGCTTTATCATTACTGGCAGAACATGCTTGAAGCAGAAGAATGGAATCTTGATGTTGGTCTTGATGATCTGATCCCATTGTTCTTCGGACCACTCCCAGAGTTTGATTGCCTGATGCTCAATGTTCTTATAGATTTCCTTTGGATATCCGCCGGCATTATTGACCAGAATGTCGATCCTTCCGTATTTTTCTACTACAGTATCTACCATGGCCTGGACTTCAGCTTCTACAGTAAGGTCGTGGGACAAAGAGATTGCCTTTCCACCGTTGTCTTCAATCTGCCTTACTGTCTCATCCAGGTCTGCCTGTGTTCTCGCGACAGCAACGACGGTGGCACCTTCAGCGGCGACAGCCAGTGCGGCTTCACGTCCGATTCCCTTTCCGGCGCCGGTTATGATGGCGATTTTTCCTTCTAATTTCATGATGATTCCTCCATATTATATGTTTTGGTCATATTGGTTAAAAAATTCAATGGTTGCAGGGTGTATATAACTGGAGCCGATATCATGCAACAGGATAATATTTAACTTGTTGTTCAGATTTTTCTTGTCAAGAGCAATTGCTGCGGTCAGATCTCGAAGCGGCAGATTGCACGCATGAGGCAGACCATATATATCCAATACTTTTCGTATGCGATCAGCGGTTCCGGAGACGGTCAGGCCCTGGGCTTCGGTCAGCAGCGTGAGCTGGTACATGCCGATGGACACGGCCTCTCCATGGCTTTCTCTTCCATAGTTAAAATGTTGTTCGATGGTATGTCCGAGCGTATGTCCGAAGTTCAGGAGCATACGCTCGCCAGTGTCGAATTGATCGTGTTCTACAACCACGCGTTTGATATCTACGCATCGTTGAATGATGGCAGGCAGTTCTTCTTTCAGATCATCAAAAGAACTGTGCGATTCCAAGGTGTGGAATAATTGTGCATCTTTGATACAGCCGTATTTGATGACTTCTCCCATGCCATCGCTGATAAATCGTTCCTCCAATGTGTTCAGTACCAACGGATCGATGAGTACCAGTGCTGGTTGATAGAATGCACCAACCAGATTCTTTCCTTGTGGAAGGTCGACAGCGACCTTGCCGCCGACGGAAGAATCTACCTGTGCGAGAAGTGATGTTGGAATCTGTACCAACTTGACACCGCGCAGGTAACTGGATGCGGCAAAACCAGCCAGATCACCAATGACGCCGCCGCCAAGTGCGATGACCAGATCACTCCGGGAGATCTTGGCGTTAAGCATAGCACTGTAGACGCCGGGGAGTGTCTGGAAATCTTTTGTGGCTTCTCCGTGAGGAAGTACAACATGGTGGCATTCGTAACTGTCTGATAGTCCGGCAATGAGTTTCTCGCCATAGAGAGGAAATACATGATCATCTGAGATGATTATGATTCGTTTGCCAGAGAACACGTCAGCGATATAAGAAGCGGCCTGGGACAGGATGTTATTTTCAATATAGATGGGATAGCTGTTTTTTCCCAGATTCACGGTTAACTTCATAGGTTACTCCTGATTATGACATCTGCTTCCCGATCACTTTGGCAATCTGGGAAACTTCTTTGATAAGGGTATCGTATTTGGCGGGTTTTAATGACTGCGCACCATCACACAGCGCACATTCTGGGTCATTGTGGACTTCTACCATGAGTCCGTCTGCGCCTGCAGCGATCGCAGCCTTTGCCATTGGTTCTACAAGCCACCATTTACCGCCGGCGTGGCTTGGGTCTACGACAACAGGGAGATGTGTCAGTCTGCGGAGCACCGGAATGCTCTGGAGATCCAGAGTATTTCTGGTGTAAGTTTCAAAAGTACGGATTCCGCGTTCGCAGAGGATGACATTTTCATTACCGGCAGCCATGATATATTCTGCGGACATGATCCATTCTTCATAGGTCGCGTTGAGACCTCTCTTTAAGAGAATCGGACGGTCAAGCTGTCCTAACTGCTTTAAGAGATCGAAGTTCTGCATGTTGCGGGCACCAATCTGGATCAGATCGACTTTTTCGTTGAAAACATCCAGATATTGTGGGGACATCAGTTCTGTTACGATTGGAAGACCAGTTGCAGCTTTGGCTTCACATAAGATGTCCAGACCTTCCAGTCCAAGGCCCTGGAAAGAATAAGGGCTGGTTCTCGGTTTGAAAGCACCGCCTCTTAATAAATTAGCACCGGAAGCTTTGGCGGCCTTTGCAATCTCCAGAACCTGGTCAACAGATTCGACAGAGCAAGGACCGGCAATCAATGCCAGATGACCGCCGCCGACCTTAACACCAGATACATCTACGATGGAGTCTTCTGGATGGAATGCACGGTTCGCCAGTTTGTAAGGCTCTTGAACGTGCATAACCTTATCGACAGCCTTGTCTACTTCAAAGAGTTTCGGGTCAACCTGCGTTGTGTCTCCGATACATCCGATGATAGTCATCTCGGCACCTTCCACAACATGAGTGTCCAGACCCTTCCTCTTGATCAATTGCTCGACACGGGACAAGTCATCCTTCGTCGCGCGTGGTTTTAATACAATAATCATAGTACTCCTCCATATATTTCAATACTTGTCAGATTGTCTAAATATTCACACTGTAAAACTTTAGCTGTTTAAAGTGCGAAAAACTAATGTTATACTAACGCATGAATATTTGAATGTCAACACTTTTTTGGAAAATATTTTATAATCTGTGGTACACTACATATATAATAGTAGAAATAGAATTCCTATAAGATCGTCAAAAGTGCAGGAGGCAATTATGGTAAGAGTCTGGATGGCAGATATCACCCCATTATTAATAGAAGAAACATATCAGGCATATTATCGAGAACTTCCCGAATGGCGTAAGGAGAAGGCTGACAGGCATCATCATCTGATTGACCGGGCACAAAGTGTAGGAGCGTGGAGTCTGTGGATGCGGGTAAAAGAACGGTATGGTTTACTCGATGAGGTTGTCTATAATCTCTCTCATTCGGGAAATTATGTGCTGTGTGCGTTCAGTGATACGCAAGGAGCCAAAGTAGGGTGTGACCTGGAAGTGGTCAAGGACTTGCGGGAAGCGGTGGCAAGGAGGTTCTTCTGTCAGGCGGAATATGAGCACCTGATGCAGATTGAGGAGCCGGAACGGACACGACGATTCTTCCGGTATTGGGTGTTGAAGGAGAGCTTTCTGAAAGCAACTCGGCGGGGCATGGCGCTGGATACACGTTCATTCGAGATTGGATGGGATGAGAATGACAGCCCTTATCTAAAAGATCAGCCGGAAGAATTCCCGGAGAGATATTATTATCAAGAGTATCATAGGGCCAATGTGGATGCAGGGATTGCAGTCTGTACCACGGATCCAGAGATTGATAAGCAGCTTTATCTATTAGAATTGTAAGGAGTGGATGTGATGAAAAGACTTCGGACAAGGTGGGCAGACCGAGTAGATGAGAATCATGTGTTAGAGGAATATCCAAGGCCACGGATGGAACGAGACAGTTATGTGAATCTGAACGGGCGTTGGGACTATGCTATTACCAGAGAAGGAACCAAACCAGAGGTATATGATGGCACAATTCTGGTGCCTTTTTCTCCAGAAGCAGATCTTTCGGGAGTGAACCGACAGCTGCAGCCGACAGAATATCTCTGGTATCATCGGGCACTGCCCGGGCAAGTGCAGCTGACAGAAGGAAAACGGTGGCTGTTGCATTTTGGTGCGGTAGACCAGTATGCGGTCGTGTATGTGAATGGAAAGCTTCTGAAAAGACATCTGGGAGGATATCTGCCTTTTACGGTAGATGTGACGGAGGCTTTGTCGGATACAGCGAATGAGTTGCTGGTGATGGTGCAAGATTACAGTGATGCTTCTTATTATAGTAGGGGCAAACAAAAGCTGAAGCGCGGAGGTATGTTTTATACGGCGCAGAGTGGAATCTGGCAGACAGTATGGATGGAAGAAGTGCCGCAGCAATATATTACGGACATTATCGTCACACCTCTTTACGATCAGAATGCCTTGCAGGTCAAGGTGACGGCTTCTCAAAAGGAATTGGCAGAAGAGGTGACGATTACCGTATCGTCTGAGGAAATGCAGCCGCTTCAGGTGACCAAAGGGGTGGGAGAAGACATTCTGATTCCGCTGTCGCAGGCACATCCCTGGAGCCCGGAAGATCCATTTCTATATAATATAGAAGTGCAGATGGGATTGGATCATGTGCGAAGCTACGCTGCCATGCGAAAGATTAGTGTGGCAAGAGATCCGAAAGGAATTCCAAGAATATTTTTGAATAACCAGCCGTATTTTCAAAAAGGGGTACTGGATCAGGGATATTGGCCGGAGGGGCTGTATACACCGCCTTGTGATGAGGCGATGATCTACGATATTCAGACAATGAAAGATCTGGGATTCAATATGCTCAGAAAGCATCTGAAGATTGAACCGCAGCGGTGGTACTATCACTGTGACCGCCTGGGAATGTTGGTGTGGCAGGATATGGTCAATGGAGGGAATCCATACAAGGCCTGGCATGTGACGTACCTGGCGACCGCAATGGAATTCTTCCATATAAAAATGAAAGATTCCTATCTGTGGCTGCTGGGAAGGAGAAATGAACGCGGACGGCGTCAGTTTGTGGAAGAGATGCGAAGAACCATTGAGCATCTGTATAGCCATCCATCCATTGTAACCTGGGTCATCTTCAACGAAGGATGGGGGCAGTTTCATGCCAATGCAGTGACGAATATTGCAAGAGAGATGGACCATACAAGGCTGATCGACCAGGCCAGCGGATGGTTCGACCAGGGAGGCGGTGATATTCACAGTATCCACGATTATTTCTTCCCGTTGAAAGTACATCCAGAGACCAGAGCGACAGCATTGACGGAATTCGGAGGATTCTCCTGGCGGATTCCAGAACATAGTATGTACAAAAGTGTCTATGGATATCGTGTGTATACGTCAAAGAAAGAATTGAACAGAGGTTATCGAGAACTGATAAAAAAAGAAATACTTCCCAACATCCCACGGGGGCTGTCCGCAACCATCTACACCCAGCTGTCTGATGTGGAAGAAGAAGTAAATGGAATCCTGACCTACGATCGAGAAATTGTGAAAATTGACGAGAGGGACGGGGGTTTTTGAAAAACCCCCGTCCCCGTTTCGTACTATATTCTAAAATTAAAGTCTGCGTAAGCAGAAGAGCCATGTTCGTGTACATCCAGACCATCAATCTCCTCTTCGCGGGAAACTCGAAGTCCGATTGTCTTGTCGATTAACTTGAATACAATGAATGCCATTACGAGTACATACAATGCTGTCGCGCCGACACCAATCAGCTGTGTTACAAGATCACATCCGTCTCCAAATACTCCGGTAAGGATTGTTCCAAGAGCGCCGCAGACACCGTGAACGCTGATGGCACCAACTGGGTCATCGACTTTTACTTTCTGGTCGATAATCTCTACAGAGAATACGACCACGATACCAGCGATGATACCAATGATGATTGCTTCCCATTCACTTACTACGTCACATCCTGCAGTGATTGCAACGAGACCGGCAAGAGAACCGTTGAATGTCATAGATACATCAGGCTTGCCATAGCGAATCCAGGTTACGATCATAGCGAGTAAGGTTGCTGCAGCGGCTGCAAGGTTGGTTGTCATAGCGATATGTCCAAGGCTTGTTGTTGCAGCGGTTGTGGAACCACAGTTGAATCCGAACCAGCAGAACCACAGGATGAATACACCAAGTGCTGCAATTGGAAGGTTGTGTCCCGGGATAGCTTTTGCTTTGCCATCTTTGCCGTATTTTCCAATACGAGGTCCAAGGATCATGGCACCAACGAAAGCACAGATACCGCCGACCATATGAACTGCCGTAGATCCGGCGAAATCATGAAAGCCTAACTCTGATAAGAAACCGCCGCCCCAGATCCAGTGACCGGATACTGGATAGATGAAGATACTGATGGCTGCACTGTATGCCAGGTAAGCTGCGAATTTTGTTCGTTCAGCCATGGAACCGGATACGATGGTTGCAGCTGTTGCGCAGAATACAGTGTGGAAGATGATGAAAACTCCGATTGGAAGTCCGTTAAACATTCCATCTGCATCTGCCAATGTGGTAGGATTAAAGAATCCCTTGATTCCAACGACACCGTTCCAGTCAGTTCCGTGCATCAGAGCAAATCCGAAGACGAAGAAGAGTAAACTTCCAAGAACGAAGTCCATCATATTTTTCATTAAAATGTTACCTGTGTTTTTGGCCCTGGTAAAACCGGCCTCACACATTGCAAAACCAGCCTGCATAAAATATACGAGAATTGCACCAATCATGGTCCACATAATGTTCATGAGCAGGCCAGATGCTTCCGCCACATCCATGCCGTTTTCTATTAAAGTTGCTAAATCCATAAAATTACCTCCTAAGCTTCTGCGTGAATGAAAAAGGAGATAATAGCGTTTTTTTAATATCGCGATTATCTCCTTCGATAGCAGTGTATATTCATGTTGTATTGGGTTGTATGTAGTTTACAAAGCATCAGATCCACGCTCACCGGTACGGATACGAACTGCATCTTCCACTTCATATACAAATATCTTTCCATCACCATAAGTTCCGGTACGAATCTCAGATGTAATCTTTTCAATTAATGTCTCTGCAATATCTGGTTCGATGACGGTCTCTACTTTTACTTTTGGCAGAAGGTTTACATTATATTCTGCACCACGGTATACTTTTTTGTGTCCTTTTTGATTACCGTAACCCATTACGTTGCTGATCATCAGACCGTTTACATTACTTTCATCAAGTATGGTCTTCAGGTCTTCCAGCTTTTCAGGCTGAATAATTATTTCCAATTTTTTCATAGAGCCTACCTCCTTAATCTCACTCCGTATTCCTTTTTGAATCTGTCACCTTACAATGAATGCCTGAAATTGAACGCCTGCGATGACAGATTCATTCGGATACATCATAACAAAAATGGCGCCTTCCCCGAAAGGAAAACGCCTTTGTTTTTGATGTGTCTTATTATACACAACCGGAAAATTTTGTAAATAGAAATTTTATGAAAAATTAAGATTTTATGACAAATGTACAGAAAAATTAAAAAACTAAAGAAAATTTTGTTGGAAAATATGTTATAAATCCATCAAATTTCCTTGATTAAGTTAAACAGATAATTATGGATATTGCTGTGCATAATTATTATGAAAAGAATGTAATCCGAGGATCATGTAGGATGGATTTGTTCAAATGGGATTGTAAGTGATTTGACAGCATGTTAGTATTGAATTCAAAAGATGTATTTTACCAAAGATTATAAAGGGATGAAAAGAGGAGATACGTTCAATGGCGAGAATACTAATTGCGGATGATAATACTCAGATTATTGAGGTTTTGTATCGTTATGCAACGAAAGAAGGTTATGAGGTGTATACGGCTACAGATGGCGTAGATACGCTTGAAGAGTATCAAAAGAGAAAATACGATTTGATTTTATTGGATGTAATGATGCCGGGAAAGGATGGATTTGAGATTTGTAAGCAGATACGTAAGCAGTCTATGGTTCCGATTATTATGATTACGGCAAGGGGAGATGATTATGATCGGATTATGGGGCTGGATATTGGTGCAGATGATTACATTGTCAAACCATTTTCTCCGTCGGAAGTAATGGCTAGGATTCGTGCAATCTTCAGAAGAGTGAATAATTTAGAAATGAAACAGGACAATACAGCGAATGTGGGGAATCTCTGGGTCAATCTGGACAAATTTCAGGCCTATATCGGGGATGAAGAGATTATGCTGACGAAAAAAGAAATTGAAATTCTCTGGCTTCTAACTTCTAACATTGGACGGGTTTTCTCCAGAAGTCAGATTTTGGACTCGGTCTGGGGGTATGATTATTTTGGAGATCTAAGAAATGTGGATACTCATATAAAAAGGCTGAGAGCAAAGGTTGAAAAGTATGATTGTAAAGGCTGGAAGATTGTGACAGTTCGTGGTATAGGATATCGACTGGAGGTAGTGGATACGAATGAATAAGATTGGAAAAAAGCTGTTTGGTTATTTCTTTTTAGTAATGATTTTTTTCTCAGTTGTTGTGTTTACAGGATATTACGGAATATTAAAATATCAGTTGATCGGGCATCATGAGGAGGAATTAGTAGATAAAGCAGAGATCATCAAAAGGCAGCTGGAAGAATTCTGCTGTACGGATGGACAAGTGGGAAAAGGAGCTTATCTAAAATATCTGGATGATATTACGCTGGCAGAAGTATATGTTATTCGAAAGGACGGAGAACCTTTTACTTGTGGGAAAAATTCAGATAGTGAGAAGCAGGCATCAGCAAAGGTGAAAATGTATGCGAATCAGGTTTTTTCGACGGAAAAATCGATTTTGGAGAGAGTAAAGAACGAGAACGGAAAAAGTATTTTGTATGTAGCAGAGCCGGTTTTTGAAGAAGGAGAATTGATATCCGCGCTTGTTATGGTGGACACATTTAAAATGGAGTGGGATAATTTTGTGGTTCCGATGTTAGTGCTTCTTTTTTGTTTGCTCTTGGCAATTACGGTATCCATCTTTTTGATTGTATTTCTTGTGAAACGTTTTATGAAACCGATTCATCGGATTGGATTTGTTACAAAAGAACTTGCAAATGGTAATTATCAGGCAAAAGTTGGGATTTATGATAATAACGAAATTGGTATTCTTGCGAAGGAGACGGATATACTGGCAGAAAAACTTGATGTTGCTCAAAGGAAAAGTGAACGTATGAATAAAATGCAGAAAGATTATATAACGAATCTTTCTCATGAGCTGCGTACTCCGGTAGCAGTAATCCGAAGTTCACTTGAAGCGATTAAAGATGGAATGGTTGCCCCGGAGGAAGTATTGGATTATCAGAATCAGATCTTGACGGAAACGGTGTCTTTGCAGAGATTAATCAATGATATGCTGGAATTGTCAAGGCTTGAAAATGAGGATTTTCCTATTGAAAAAGATACCATGAATCTATATGAGGCATTGGAAGACAGCATTCGGTCTGTGCGGCTTTTAGCCAATGATCATAATATTGAAATTGAATATAGCCGAAAGGGTGAGGAATGGCTGATTGATGGGGATTATGGAAGAATCAGGCAGATGTTTATCATTGTATTGGAGAACGCAGTGAAATATTCGAAGAATGACACCAAAATACAGATTGAGGTCTATGAAAAAGAAAGAGAGTGTTTTGTTTCTGTCCAAGATGAGGGATGTGGCATTTCAAAAGAAGATCAGGAAATGATCTTCGAAAAATTCTATCGAACATCTGATATGAAAAAAACTGGAACAGGGTTAGGGCTTGTTATTATGAAAAACATTGCCAAAAGACATGATATTGATTTTCGGCTAACGAGTGAAGTGGGAAAAGGAACAAAGATATTGTTTATAATTCCCTGCTATATATAGAAATTATTCATGAGAAAATGAGAAAAAGACATGGAAATGACATATTACAATTATAGTATGAGATAGAATTCATAACACTTTAGGAGGAAACTAGATATGGAAAAAACAGAGAAAACTTTAAGACTTCCGGCACTTTTGTCGCTTTTGGCGGCCATAGCATTGGTTGTTTGTGTGAAGTATATCACACCAGTATGTGCGGGAATGCTCGAACTTGCAAGTGGTAAGCAGGTATTTATGAAGTGTCATTATACTGCAGTTGTACTTGTATTTCTTGGAATTTTGCTCGCTGTAAATGCTATTATTGCTATCTGCTTCAAACAGAATATCACAAGTGGTTTGATGGCAATTGCGCTAGGAGTATGTGTGTTTTTAGTGCTAAGTGATGCGTTTGGAATAGGTATTTGTCTGAAACCAGAGATGGCTTGCCATGTGACAGCACCAGTCGCGAAGGTGCTTGCAACGGTAGAAATACTTCTTGGTTTGTGGATGTGTGTTAATGCAAAGAAAGCAGACTAGGGTAAGAAAATGGGTACAGATAAGAAGCTAAATGTTATTGAAATGGCTGTGCGGAACTTACGGGCAAGAAAGTTCCGTACGCTCTTTATGTGTTTTTTTGTTGTGCTGATGTCAGCAACATTTTTCGTCAGTACATTGTTGATGAATAATCTGGAAATGGGCATCAAGAATACCACAGATAAAATGGGAGCGGATATTATCGTTGTTCCAAAAGAAGGAACAGATGATATCAGAGATGCATTATTTGCAGGAGTACCATGTTCCGTATTTTTTGATAAGACATTAGAAGATAAGGTGCGCGGTGAAAGAGGAGTGGAGCGTGTTACTTCACAGTTATGTATTGCAACCCTTCCAGCCTCTTGTTGTTCGGAAGAAGTACAGTTGATAGCAATTGATCCAGAGACGGATTTTGTAGTTGCTCCATGGCTTGAAAGTATGGATAAGTTATATCTGGAGGATGGAGAGGTAGTTGTGGGATCAAAGCTTCAGGCAGAAACTGGAGATAGTATTTTCTTTTATGAGACAGAGTTTACGGTTGCTGCGAAATTGGAAAAGACTGGCATGGGATATGATAATTCGGTTTTTATGACAAGAGAAACTGCAGCACGTCTCAAAGAATCAGAGGCTGCAAGAAAAGTTCTTCCGATTGATGAACTGGATAACAGCATATCTATGATTCTTGTGGATGTAGATGATACACTGAAAGAATCAGAAATAACACAGATTAAGAGAAGTTTTCGGAACCTTTCGGGCGAAAATACTATGAATGCATATGAGGCAGATGATTTGATGAGTGGGCTCTCGGCACAGGTAAAAAAATTATCTGGATATGGAGGAATGCTGACGAATCTTTTGGTGATTGCTACTGCGCTTGCGTTAATCAGTATTTTTAGTATAACGATTAATGAGAGAAAGTATGAATTTGGAATTCTTTATACACTCGGTGCCAGAAAAAGGCAAATTACAGGAATTATTACTGCAGAGGCGTTGATTATCAGTTTTGTCGGTGGAATACTTGGATCGTTGCTTGCAGCATATGGAGTGTCCATTTTTAAAGATATTATCAGTTTGAAGATGGAAATTCCATATTTTGATAACAGTATGGAAGTGATGCTTCCAATTGTTGCAACGTGTATTGCGATTGCAGTCATAACAGGGATTATTGCGGCGGTTTATTCTTCTTATCGAATCAGTAAAGGAGAGGCTTACCGTTTGATTAGGGAGAGTGAATTATGATACACGTAGAGAATCTCACGAAAAATTTTAAAAGAAATCGAGATTATTTCGATGCAGTGAACCAGGTGAATCTTCATGTAAAACCAGGTGAATTTGCGGTTTTGATTGGTCATTCGGGAAGTGGAAAAACAACATTATTTAATATGATCGCAGGACTTATCAGACCTACATCAGGATTGATTCGGATATGCGATACAGATATTACATCCCTTTCGGATGACCAGATTGCAAGATTTAGAAATGCACATATGGGGTATATTCTTCAGGGCCAAAGTTTACTTGGAAATTTTAATATTTTGGATAATATTTGTATGCCGGCTTATTTATCGTGCGATGTGAAAGTGTTTCGAGAAAAAGCCATGGATTTGTTGAATCAGATTGGATTGGCAGATCTGGCAAAGGAATATCCAAGTAATCTATCTGGTGGGGAAATTCGAAGAGTAGCTATTGTAAGGGCGATGATAAATAATCCGGATATTATTCTTGCCGATGAACCTACCAGTAATCTTGATCCAGAAAACTCACATTTGGTAATGAAAATGTTGAGGGAGATCTCAGAGTCTGGAACAACCGTATTGCTCAGTACACATGAGATGGAATATTTAAGTTATGCGGATACCATATATTCAATGAATCATGGGATAATCAAAACAAATTCATAAAGGAGTTGGAAACAGTAATCTTATAAAGATAAGATTACTGTTTTTGCATATAGACAAAACATATAAAATGATGTGCTATATTAATAATTTTGATTTCTCAAATGCCTATTATTTTGTTAAACTTATAAAGTATAGTATAGGAAGTCGTAAGTTGGAACGACAGAGAATAACAGGAGAGAAGACAATGACATGGAAGGAAAATGATAAAAGTGAGAATAGTAGCGAGCAAAAGTTGACAAGACAGCAATTGCGTGAGTTGGAAGAAGCAGAGAAATCAACATTACAGATATGGTTGGATAGATTGATTCTTGTTCTTCCGATTTTTTGTGGGTTATTTGCAATATGGGAGTATTGGGAGATTCCTAATAACAGTCCAAACAAAAATCCATATACATACGTAGGTGTGTTGGTTGCGTTTATGGCAGCTTATGCAATTTATGGACTCATTTGTATGATAAAAAAAATCAAAGGGAATAAAATGTGGCTGGATAAGGCGCGTTATAGAGCTCCTTTATTTTCAGCATTGTTTTTACTCCTTGCAGCGTATGACTATTTGACATTGAAGACAGGGATTTTAACACAGCCATTTGTGCCTTGCATGAATGCTATTTTGAATATTGCATGGGAAGATCGGGCGTACATTGGGGTATGTACACTGCATACGCTCAGACTTTTGTTTTTGGGGTATTTTATTGGTGTATTTCTTGGCCTTATTACTGGAATTACTTGCGGTTATTCGGAAAAAGTCCGCTATTGGGTAACACCTGTAATTAAATTTTTAGGACCGATTCCTACATCTACATGGATTCCTATTATTATGGTAGTAGCAACTTCGCTTTTCAAAGGTGCGGTCTTTGTAATCGGGCTTGGATCGTGGTTTGCGGTAACCGTTGCATCGATGACCGGTATTCAGAATGTGGATAAGGATTATTTTGAGGCGGCTAGAACATTAGGGGCATCAGAAAGACAACTGGTGTTCCGTGTGGCAATTCCACATGCAATGCCTTCTATTCTTCAGGGATGTACTCAGGCAATGAGTTCAGCATGTGTAGCAATTATGATCGCTGAGATGATGGGGGTTAAGGCCGGTCTCGGATGGTATATGACATGGGCAAAATCCTGGGCAGCTTATGATAAGATGTTTGCAGCGTTGTTTGTAATCTGTTTTATCTTTACGATTGTAACGAAGGGCTTGGATCTGGTTAAACGCCGTGTACTCAGATGGCAGAATGGAATGGTGAAATAATGACAGAGCATAACATTACATTAAAATTAGATAAAGTATCAAAAAGTTTTGCAAAAGTGGAAAATGATGACGTGACACATGCGTTGTCAGATGTCAGCCTTACAATGGCAGGGGGAGAATTTATTAGTTTGGTTGGTCCTTCCGGATGCGGAAAGTCAACAATTCTCAGATTGGTAGCAGGTCTGATCAAGCCGACAACCGGAACACTTACAGTAGATGGGAAAGAGATAACAGAGCCTTCTCCAGAGAGGGGAATGGTATTCCAGAAGCCAACATTATTCCCATGGCTGACAGTAGAGAAAAATATTGGATTCAGTCTCCAAATGCAGGGGAAATTAAAAAAACATGATGAAAAAGTTGAACGTATGCTTAAGGTGATTGGACTGGAAGATTTTCGTGATGATTATCCGGGACAATTGTCCGGTGGTATGGCACAACGAGTTGCGCTTGTTAGATCGTTGATCAATGAGCCAGATATCCTTCTTCTTGATGAGCCTTTAGGAGCGTTGGATGCATTTACACGCATGAATATGCAGGATGAGATTCTTCGTATGTGGGCGGAGAATAAGCAGCTTGCGATCATGGTTACTCATGATGTGGATGAGGCCATCTATATGGGGACAAGAGTGATTGTTCTGGATGCAAATCCAGGGCGTGTAGTTGCAGATATTAAGGTCGAAGAACCATATCCAAGGGATAGATCTTCCAAAGCATTTGTAGAATATCGTAATGAAATTCTTGGAAGACTTCACTATGCCGGTGAACGAGCTTCAAAGTAATGAAAAGGGTCTTATTATCGGAGAAAGTCGCGACCTCCGATATTTAAGATAGATTTAACTATGACAGTAAAATAAAGGAGAAAAGTGTTATGAAATCGATGAAACTGAAACGTCTTTTTGCTGCTCTTTTGGTAGGAAGTATGGTATTCTCTCTTGCAGCTTGTGGTGAGCAGGGTGCACAGAAAGAGGAGACATCAGAAGAGCAGGAAGCATCTGAAGATGCTCCGGTGGAGCGTCCAGAATTAGTGTCTGAAGAAGACTGGGAAGCAATGCAGAAGGAGCCAGTATTTGGTACAGAGATTAACTATCTTTTCAATGGTGGAGCATGTGTATCTGCTAAGTACTTGGCTGAGCAACTGGGATATTACCAGGATTACGGAATCAATGCCACATACGTAGAGGGTGATTCTGTAGTTAATACAGTTGGTACAGGTAAATGTATGTGGGGAACAGACCACATTGCTACAATGCTTGTTCCGATTACAAACGGGGTTAATATGACATTCGTATGTGGTTCACACATGGGATGTAAATCAGTATATGTATTTAATGACAGTGAAATCAATGAGTCAAAAGATCTCGTTGGAAAGACAATTGCTATTCATGATGGTATTGGTAATTCTGACCAGAACATTATCTACCGTATGCTGGATGGGGATGGTATTGACCCTACAACAGAAGTAGAATATTCTAATATTGAAGACAGTGCAGCTACAGTAGCAGCTATGGAAAGCGGCGAAGTTGATGCAGCAATCTTTTCTGATTATTTTGTAATTGCAAACTACAAAGATAAGATGCGTAAAGTATGCTCTATCACGCCAATTGATGGATTCGAAGGAGAGGTTTGTTGTGTAACAGCTATGAACAATGATTTCATTAAAGATAATCCGGTTCATGCTAAATATGTTACAATGGCAATCAAACGTGCAGGACAGTATGCTCGTCTTCATCCAGAAGAAGCTGTAAAGATTATGTATGATACAGACAAAATGACAGGTGAAGAAGCTGATCAGCTTGAGTTCTGGAATTCATTGTACTTTGGACTTTCTGATGCAATTACAGAGCAGGCACTTGAGAATATTGCTGCTGACTATATCAGACTTGGTGTTATTACAGCAGATGATATGACACCTGAGAAAGTTTTGGAACTCGCTTGGACAAATGTATGCCCAGATGAAGAGGTTCCAGATCTTACAGTAGGTGATCCGATTGAAGTAGAAGGATGTACAGTTCCTGTTGAGCAGAGAGCTGAGTAATCAAGGAAGTTCTTTCATTAATAATATAGGAGTGCAAAATCATCAAATGGGGGATGATTTTGTGCTCCTCTTTTATTGAAAATGAATTTAAAGAATCATAAAAATTTGTTTTGTAGGTGTCATCGGTTGACTGGATTTTTTTGATTTGTTAGAATAAGAAGGGGGAAAAAGCTAGATTTATCAAGCAATAAAAAAGTTTACAGGAGTATAATTTTTAATATAATAAGGAGGAAATGCAATGCTGGATTTAACATTTGGGGAGCAAGTCAAAATTATCTTAAGCCGTAAGGGCATGACGATCAAGGAACTCGCTGAGACGATTGAAAAACGTACCGGGAAGAAGATGTCTCGTCAGAATCTGACGCAGAGACTGGGACGAGATAATTTTCAGGAACAGGATATGCGTATGATCGCAGAGATTCTTGGATGCCCATTTCAATTAAGTATTCTGGGCGATAATATTTCATCAGAAAAATCGAATAATAATATAGAAGAAAATGTACAGACGGACAAGGCTGATAATGCTGGTTCGATAGAGGTACCTGTTCAACCGCAGGCAGAGACTCATGAGAGGGACATTACCATCGGCGAGCTTGTGGATATCCATGAGGAGCTGGACGCTATGATTGCAGAAGAAGGTGTGGGAGAACCAGAAGAATATATCGGTGAAGTGGATGCATATGAGTATGATGAAGAACCGCAAGAGGAGCAGATGGCAGGAGAATCTGAAGAGATTGTGAAGTCATTTGCGGAAGAATATGTTGAGCCACAAAGCGAATCGGTGGAAGAACTGCTACAGGAAATCGAAGATATTGAAAGTGAGCGTAAGCCTCAGGAAGAAGAGAAGAAATCAGAAGAAAAAGAAGAGGAAGAGCAGCTGCATGGGTGGAAAGCATATCTGATGAGACGTAAGAAAAAGCGTACGAAAGAGCAGGAGGAGCCAGTTGAAGATATGGCAGAAAGCTCTGACGCAATCCCAGAAGCAATCGCAGAAGAAATCTCTGCAGAAGAGTCACATGAAGAGTCACATGAAGAGTCACATGAAGACCCATCTGACGAAGCGGAAGAAGAATCTGCAGAAGAGCAGCCTGCAGAAGAACAATATACGGAAGAACAATATACAGAAGAGCAATATACGGAAGAACAATATACAGAAGAGCAATATACAGAAGAATATATGGATGAGGAAGAGGATCTGGAGAAGGGAGAGATTAACCCGTACACTGGCAGAGAGTATGAGTCCAACAGTGTCCGTATGCATCCATCGCGTATCGGTTATGTACAGGTCTATGACCGGTCAACTCATCAATGGACAGATATGACAGAGTGGGCATTCCTTGGCTATCAGGAACGTAAGAAGGTGTTACTTGGCAAGGATTATGAACCGCCAATCTATCTGGATTAATCAGTATTTATAGAAGGAAAGTGTGAGAACGGGTGAATTGGGAACAGTTATTGTCAACGAAGAGAAATAGAGGCGGTTCGGGAAAGAACCGATATGTGAGGAATACGGATCTGCGAAGTGAGTTCGAGAAGGATTATCATCGTATCATCGGAAGTGCATCTTTTCGCAGACTGCAGGATAAGACCCAGGTGTTCCCTCTGGATAAGAGCGATTTTATCCGGACAAGGCTGACCCATTCATTGGAAGTATCGTCTTTTGCCAAGTCTCTGGGACAGAATATTGGAGAAAATATATTGGTATATAAGAAAGATCCTAGTTTTACACCGAGAATGAAGGAAGATATCTGTAGTATCCTACAATGCGCAGGGTTGATTCATGATATTGGGAATCCGCCGTTCGGTCATTTCGGAGAGGACACCATCCGGGAATGGTTTCAGAAAAACCTGCCGGTGATGGAGTATCATGGAACTCCGATTGACACCATCCTTACGCCGCAGATGAGAGAAGATTTTTATCATTTTGAAGGAAATGCTCAGGCGTTGCGTCTGGTAAGCAAGCTGCATTTCCTGGTGGATGAGAATGGAATGAATCTGACGTATGCCTTGTTGAGTACGATTATAAAATATCCGGTATCTTCACTGGAGATGAATCCGAAGTCGGGAGATATCAAGGATCGGAAGATGGGATATTATTTTGCAGATCAGGAGATCTTTGAAGACATTTCCAAAGAGACGGGAACGAATGGAAAGCGGCATCCGCTGACGTTTATTCTGGAAGCGGCAGATGATATTGCTTATAAGACGGCAGATATAGAGGACGCATTTGTCAAAGGATTTTTAAGTTATCACAAATTATTAGAAGAACTTACAGAGCTTCAGGAATTGTATTTTCGAGGAGGAGGCGGCGGCTTCCAGCCGGCGGATAAATTAACGGAGCTATATCTTCGGGCGAAGGAAATGCATGTGGAGAATCCAGAAGAATATGCGATCAAGAATTGGATTGTCCGGGTGCAGGGATTTGTGATCAACTGCGCTACTTATGGATTTACATCGAATTATCAGGCAATCATGCAAGGGACTTACGGGCATGATCTGTTCTATCAGACATTTGCAGAGAAACTGATGGATCTGTTGGGAGATCTGGCTTTCCGGGAAGTATTTACTTCGGAGCCTATTTACCGCATGGAAGTCACCGAAGCGACCATGCTGGATTTCTTATTGGACAAGTTCATGACAGCAATTATAAAATATGATGATAAGACACAGAAGCTGGATTCCATTGATGAGCGTATGGTCTCATTTATCTCCAGTAATTATAAAAAGGCATATCATTACCATGCACGAGGGAAGTCGGAGATTGAGAGATTATATCTGCGAATTCTCCTGGTGACAGACTATGTCTGTGGAATGACGGACAGTTATGCCAAAAGATTATATCAGGAATTGAAGGCAATCGTATAAGAAAGGAATTTTTTTCGATTCTGGGGAATAGATTGTGATAAATGAACCAGAATGGGAAGTGGAAAATTGAAGCGTTTTATTCGTTATCTGTACGAATATGAACAAGGAAGAAGACTGCGAAATGTAGGATTTATTAAGGTAGAGCAGGGTGAAGATGAGTGTGCGGTACATATTCATGGAAAGGGACTGCACATGAAGGGTGAGAAAAAGCTTCAGTTGTATCTGTTCTATGAGGAAAATGGCGAATGTATAGGTGTATGGCAGGGAACAGTAGATAATGTAAACCCTGCCATTAATTACAGGCTGTATTATACGAAAGAAGATGTGGGCATACCGGAGAATTTTATGAAGATCAACGGTATGATTCTGGAAAGTGAAAATGGGCATAAGTATGCCGCAGTCTGGGATGATATGCCGGTAGATGTCGACCGCATGCGGGTATGGCAGCAGAAACCGGAGCGAGTCACGATTGTGGAAAAGCTGGAGCGTATGGCAAGAGAGAAGGATGCCGAGGAGGAAGAGCGTGCGCCGGAAGAAGCAGTCATTCAAAAGGAGCGTAATCAGCCAGAGATGCATCGGCCCGTGGAGGAGCAAAATGAACAGCGGGAGCAGATGATCACGGCAGAACAGATTCCGATGGAAGAAGAACAGGATGTAGAAGGACAGTGTCCCTCGTGCAGATTCCAATGCTCCAAGATTCAACGCAATGAGCTGGCAAGACTGCCGCGGTGTGAGTGGAAACTGGCTAACAACAGCTTCTTGTTGCATGGATATTATAATTACCATCATCTTGCTCTCATTGATGATGGAAAGGGATTAAGACTTGGCGTGCCGGGAATCTACCATCCGCAGGAAGCAAAAGCGGCAAGTGCATTTGGGTTCGCTGAATTTATCCCGATCCAGGAGATTGATCTGGAGCTTACGGAGGATGAGGGCGATGAATCGGAACAATTTGGCTATTGGTGTCGTTATGTAAAAGGGCCAAGAGCATTTTAGCTATCAAAGGTTTATTGTATAAGATATGTATGGGGAGAAGATCATGCCAAGTGTAGATGAAAAGTACATGAAAGAGGCCATCAAGCAGGCCAGAAAAGCATATGCCATAGGAGAAGTGCCGATTGGATGTGTTATTGTATACCAGGATAAGATTATCGGGCGAGGATATAATCGACGCACGATCGATAAGAATACGCTTGCTCATGCGGAATTGATTGCAATTAAGAAGGCGAGTAAGAAGATGAATGACTGGCGGCTGGAAGAGTGTACAATGTATGTGACTCTGGAACCGTGCCAGATGTGTTCGGGGGCGATCGTGCAGTCCAGAATGACTCGTGTTGTGGTAGGATGCATGAATCCAAAGGCGGGCTGTGCCGGATCCATATTGAATCTTCTGCAGATGGAAGAGTTCAATCATCAAGTGGAGCTTACCACAGGGGTGCTGGGAGAAGAATGCAGTCAGATGATGAAATCATTTTTCAAAGAATTGCGGGAAGCAAAGAAGAAAAAAGTTTAAAAAAAGCACTTTGTAAGCAGTGATGACTTGCAAAGTGCTTTTGTTGTTCTCTTTTTCGTGCGATGCGCTTCGAACGCATTTTCACAGACGTTACCTTGACAGTTAACTCAGCTCAGGCACCCTCACGGCACCCGGAAGATTCTGCTTAGTGCTGCTTCGTTCCCGACCTGACACAGTTCACAGATTTCCGTCGCGTAAGACCCAGGCATCTACGCCACTTATCAAGGGCAGCTCTGCAAAAATGTGCCCTCTGCGCACCATACCCCTGCTATAGCGGATTGCAGGTACAAGGTACCGCTAACACCCCGGCTGCACGAGTCTTTATTTTACATTATTTTTGCAGAAATGTCAACCGGACTGAGCGGATTTGTCGCTGTCTTGGGTTTATACATAACGGATTCCCTGTTCGTATACTTTCTTGCCGCCCAGATATACAGTGTTTGTATTAAAGATGCACTGGATATCCTGACTCAGATCACCGTCTACGACTGTGATATCTGCAAGGAGTCCTTCTTTGATCATACCAAGTTCGTCTTCCCGGCCTAATACTTTTGCCGGATTGGCAGTTGCAGTCTGGATTGCCTGTACCGGTGTGATGCCGTATTTGACCATGTGGGTCAATTCCTGCTGAACCGGAAGTACCGGTGCGCCGTACATTACCATATCGCTTCCTGTGCAGACGGTAACACCCGTATCATAAAGCTTCTTAAAGTTATCGCGGTATGATTCATAGGCAGGTTCATAGAATGCATAATCTCTCTGCTTCTTTGCTGCTACCGGGTCATTGAATACATCGGCATTGCCGCTTTTTGTTATACCAGATTCATAAGAGTTCTTCTACTATTGACCGGGGATGATGTGCAAGTATATAATCAGTTAAGGTGATGAGTATGAAGATATTATTAACAGCAATTAATGCCAAATATATTCACTCCAATCTGGCAGTATACAGTCTGAAGGCATATTCTCAGGATGAAGGGGTGGAGCTGGCAGAATATACGATTAATCAGCGAAGTGAAGATATTCTGATGGACATCTATAAACGCAGGCCGGATGTGCTGTGCTTTTCCTGCTATATCTGGAATCTGGATGTGGTTGAAGAATTAGTAAGAGAACTTGGCAAACTGATGCCGGATCTTGCTATATGGCTTGGTGGGCCGGAAGTATCTTATGATGCGAAGGATGTGTTATGCCGTCTGCCGATGGTCCGTGGAGTCATGAAAGGAGAAGGCGAGGAGACATTTGCCGAACTGTGTAAGATGTATCGATGCTGCAAGCATACGGATGGAGAGCTGGAGAATCTTGCCGGAATCACATTTCGCAGAGCGGACGTGACAATCATTGAGAATCCATGGCGAGAAGTGATGGATCTGAGCAAGGTGCCGTTCGTCTATCAGCACATAGAAGATTTTGAGCATAAGATTGTCTATTATGAATCCAGCCGGGGATGTCCGTTTTCCTGCAGCTACTGCCTCTCTTCTGTGGACAAGCGTCTGCGCTTCCGTAATCTGGAACTGGTGAAGCAGGAATTGCAGTTCTTTCTTGACCATAAGGTGCCGCAGGTCAAGTTTGTGGACAGAACATTTAACTGTAAGCATGATCACGCGATCGCAATCTGGAAGTATATTGCAGAGCATGATAATGGAATTACGAACTTTCACTTTGAAGTGGCGGCAGACTTGTTGAATGAAGAGGAGCTGAAGATTCTTGAAGGTATGCGTCCGGGGTTGGTGCAGCTTGAGATTGGGGTGCAGTCAACCAATCCTGAGACTATCCGGGCAATCCGCAGAACGATGGATTTTGGCAAGGTAAGCGAAGTGGTCGCAAGAATTCAGAAGAAGGGGAATATCCACCAGCACCTGGATCTGATCGCGGGACTTCCGTATGAAGATATCCGGAGCTTTGCCCATTCCTTTGATGACGTCTATGCATTGAAACCGGAACAGTTACAGCTGGGATTTTTGAAGGTGCTGAAGGGTTCTTATATGGAAGAACAACAGAAGGCTTACGGGCTGGAGCATAAGAGCAGACCGCCCTATGAGGTGCTCTATACAAAGTGGTTGTCTTACGAGGATGTGATCCGGCTGAAAGGCATCGAAGAGATGGTGGAGGTCTACTATAACAGCAGACAGTTTACACATACGATAGAAGCATTAGAACAAGAATATACTTCCTCTTTTGAAATGTATGATCGATTGTGGGAATACTATGAAGAGAAAGGATATGGAAGTGTTCAGCATAAGAGAAGTGCGAGGTATGATATTCTGTTGAGTTATATTCTGTATCATCATCCCAAGAAAGTCCAATATTACCGGGAACTTTTGACTTATGATTATTATTTGCGGGAAAATGCGAAGACGAGACCGGAATTTGCAGGTGAATATAAAGTAAGCAAGGAAGAATTGCGGACGTTTTACGAAAATGAAGAGGAAAAACGAAAATACCTGGTGAATTATCAGGCATATGACAGAAACCAGATGCGAAAGATGACACACCTGGAATATTTTTCGTGTTTTGGAAAATATATTCTATTTGATTATATGGTGAAAAATCCGTTGAATCAAGAAGCCCGAACTTGCGTGGCAGATTTCCAAGATCTTCACAGGAAATAAGATAGAAATGTGTCTTGAAAAATACTTATAAAAAGTTTAAAATGTATAAAATATAGCGTTGGGAAAAAGAAGGAAAAATTATGAATTTTAATAACAAAAAAACCAGAAGAATCATTGCAATTATTATTATGGTTATTATATTGGCGATGATTGCGACCATGATCATACCATATCTTATGGTATAATGTATCTGGCAAGGGGGATTACGAGAGTAGTATGGCAGGAGAGCATCATAGGAAGAGAAGACGTAAGAAAAAGAGAATGTCAAAATTGAGACGGCAGAGAAGAAGAATTCTTCTGTGTCTTGGTTTTTTGTGTCTTGCTATTGTTTTTGGGGTGAGTTATGGAGTTTTGTATCACTATGTCAATGGTTTCCCGAAAGAGAAGATATGTGACAATATATATATCGGCGCAGTAAATGTCTCTGGCATGTCTGAAGCAGAAGCGAAAAACGAATTGATGGAGCATCTGAAAGAGGATCAGGCATTAACGCTTACGATGCAGGTTGATAAGAAGTCACAAGAAGCATCTCTGGAGGAGATGGGGCTGGGCTATCAGGACCTGGATAAGACGGTGCAAAAAGCGGTCAGATATGGCAAAAAGGGAAGCTTGTGGAAGCGGTATCGTCAGTTGAAAAAGCTGAAGAAGGAAAAAGTTGTATTTGATGAGTCTTTTGTATTGGATGAAGAGAAGGCCGGTACAGTCATCAATGAAAGAATCGTTCCATTGGCGAATCATGCGGTAGACGCATCCATTGAAAAGAACAGTACGGGATTTAAGATCAAGGAAGAAAAAGAAGGCAAGACGGTAAATATAGAGGCTTCTGTTCAGGAGATCGAAAAGGTTCTGAATACCTCGTGGAAGCATGAAGCGTTGACGGTCGAGATGGTTCAGAAGAAGGAAAAACCGAAAGTGGTGTCGGCAGATCTGGAGACGATCCAGGATGAGCTGGGAGCATTTTCCACAGATGCCGGCGGCGGCGAGAGATGGCAGAACCTTAAGACGGGAGTGGAGCATTTGAACGGGACGGTATTGATGCCGGGAGAAGAACTGTCGGTTCATGATAAGACAGCTCCATATGACGCGGAACATGGATACGTGGAGGCGGGCTCCTATGAGAATGGCCAGGTGGTAGATTCATTTGGAGGAGGAATCTGTCAGGTATCCACAACATTGTATAATGCTGTCTTATACGCAGAACTGGAAGTCGTAGAGCGATATCCGCATTCCATGCTTGTCAATTATGTGGAGCCTTCCAGAGATGCGGCCATAGCCGGGGATTATCTAGACTTTGTATTCCGCAATAATTATGATACGCCGATCTATATTGAAGGTGAGATCGACAGTGCCAATCAGCTTCGATTCTGTATCTATGGCAAGGATACGCGAGATGCCGGAAGAAGTGTTGAGTTTGAAAGTGAGACTTTGGAGACAGAGGATTATGGCATCACTTATGAGGAAGATCCGGAAGCATCTCTTGGCAGCATGCAATACGCGGGAAGCCCGCATACTGGTAAGACTGCCCAGTTGTGGAAGATTGTGTATCAGGATGGTGAGGAAGTCAGCCGCGATGTGATCAACAGCAGTAAGTATGAGAAATCCGATCAGATCATTAAGATCGGAACGGCTTCAGAGAATTCACAGGCTTCAGCACTGGTAAGGTCAGCAATCGCAACGCAAGATCAGACGAAGATCAATGAAGCAATCAGTCAGGCTTCGCAATATTAAGAAAATATCTGTATTAGAAGGAACAGTTGGAAATCGACATGAAGATAATGACACAAGATGAGTACGTGTTCAGTGAAACTGCAATTGTGTATGGGCAGTCGAAATATATCGGAATCCATGCTCTTGCATCTGTCGTCAACTCGCTGGCAGCAGCAGGAGGAACGTGTCTGGGGATGGAAGTGCAGATAACGATTCCAGAATATGCGTATTCATCAAAAATTCACGCAATAGAAAAGATCATCAAGGAAAGTTGTACACAACAGAAGATAGAGGAACTTAATGTTACCGGGAGAAAGAGCGGTGCGGCTGCTTATCCTATGGTCGTGGTAAATGGAGTTGCCCGTGTGCCTAAGGAAGAACCGTGGTGCCTGGAGACTGGACGAGCGGGACAGGAGATTGTTCTGACGAAGTGGATAGGTATGGACGGAATGCTGCAGATTGCAGCAGAAAAGGAACAGGAATTGAGGGAGCGTTTTGCGCCGGCTTTTATGAAACAGATCCTTTCTTACAGAAAGCATCTGTTTGCACTTACAGAGATAGAAGTTGCAAAAGCCATGGGCGTGTCTGCCGTGCGTCAGATTACTGAAGGGGGAATCCTTGCGGCTTTATGGAATCTGGCGAAAGAAGCAGGGACAGGGCTGGAATTGGATATGAAGAGTTTGTCGGTGCTGCAGGAGACGATTGAGGTCTGCGAGCACTACAGGCTGAATCCATATCAGCTGACGTCCGTTGGAAGCCTTTTGATGGTAACAGACGATGGGGAAGCACTGACAGACGCGCTTCGTAGTCATCAGATCCAGGCAGTAGTGATTGGAAAGATGACGGATAATAATGATAAGATACTCCACAATGGAGATGAAATACGGTATATAGACCGACCTGCGCCAGATGAGATTTGGAAAATATTTTGCGGAGGAATGCATGATGGAAGAGACAAGAAAGCAGATATTACTGTATCTGGAAAAAAATAGCAGAGTAAACCTGGAAGAATTGGCTATTCTTTTGGGAACGGATGAAGTAACAATTGCCAACGAGATCGCTCAGATGGAGAAAGAAAAGATCATCTGTGGATATCACACTTTGATTGATTGGGATAAGGCGGGTGCGGAGCTTGTCAATGCGTTGATTGAAGTCCGTGTTACGCCAATGAGAGAGAAAGGATTTGACAAGACAGCAGAACGAATCTGTAATTATCCGGAGGTGACAGCAGTCTACCTGATCTCTGGAGGATATGACCTTCTGGTCAGTATAGAGGGTAAGACGCTTCAGGAAGTATCCAGATTCGTATCTGGCAAGCTGGCTCCGATTGAAGAAGTAGTAAGCACCATGACGTATTTTATATTGAAGAAATACAAAGATCATGGGACGCTGATGTTCAAAAAAAATAAAGAAGAAAGGATGCTGGTGACGCCATAATGAGAGATCCATTATCAAAAAAAGTAGTTGGTATACAACCGTCCGGTATCCGAAAATTCTTCGATGTAGTTAATGAGATGCCGGATGCAATCTCTCTGGGTGTCGGCGAGCCGGATTTTGATACGCCATGGAGAATCCGAGAAGAGGGAATCTATTCACTGGAGCGCGGAAGAACGTTTTATACATCGAACTCCGGTTTGAAAGAATTAAAAGAGGAAATCAGTCGATATCTGCAGAGAAAAATCCATGTAACTTATGACCCGGAATGTGAGATTGCTGTAACGGTGGGCGGAAGTGAAGGTATTGACATCGCTTTTCGTGCGATGTTGGATCCGGGAGATGAAGTGCTGATACCACAGCCCAGTTATGTATCATATCTGCCTTGCACAATTCTTGCGGATGGTGTGCCGGTAGTCATCCCATTGCAGCAAAAGAATGAATTTAAACTGACAGCGGAAGAATTGGAAGCTGCGATCACACCGAAGACGAAGATTCTGGTTCTGCCGTACCCGAATAATCCGACAGGAGCAATCATGACAAAGGAAGATCTGGAGCCGATTGCAGAGATTGTGAAGAAATACGATCTGTATGTATTGTCAGATGAAATATACTCAGAGTTGACTTACAAATCTGAACACGTATCCATTGCGTCTCTGCCGGGAATGAAGGATCGCACTTTGGTGATCAATGGATTCTCCAAAGGCTTTGCCATGACTGGATGGAGATTAGGTTATATCTGTGGGCAGAAGAAAATCATGGAACAGATGATTAAGATTCATCAATATGCAATTATGTGTGCGCCGACGAACAGTCAGTATGCGGCAATCGAAGGCTTGAGAAATTGTGAGGGAGAAGTTCAGCAGATGCGAAATGCTTACAACCAGAGGAGACGGTATCTGGTTCATGAGTTTAAGCGGATGCAGCTGGATTGTTTTGAACCTTTTGGTGCATTTTACATATTCCCGAGTATTCAGGAATTTGGCATGACATCGGAAGAATTTGCCACTCGTTTTCTGGAAGAAGAAAAGGTGGCAGTCGTACCGGGAAGTGCATTTGGTGAATGTGGAGAAGGATACTTAAGAGTATCTTATGCGTATTCTCTGGAAGACTTGAAGGAGGCTATCGGAAGGCTGGGTGCCTTCGTGGGAAGATTAAGAAATGAAAGATAAAAAGCAGGAGGGATTGACATGTTGAATATTGTGTTGCATGAGCCAGAGATTCCGGCAAATACAGGAAATATCGGCCGTACTTGTGTGGCAACAAATACAAGACTGCATCTGATCGAACCGTTAGGTTTCCGCCTGAACGAGAAGAATCTGAAGCGTGCAGGAATGGACTATTGGGATCAGCTGGATGTAGTTACATACATCGATTATAATGATTTTCTTGAGAGGAATCCTGGCGCCAAGATCTATATGGCAACGACAAAGGCGCCAAAAGTCTACACAGAAGTTCAATATGAGCCGGACTGTTATATTATGTTTGGAAAAGAGAGTGCCGGAATACCAGAAGAGATCCTGGTGCAGCATAAGGATGACTGTATTCGTATTCCAATGGTCGGGGATATCCGTTCGCTGAATCTGGGCAATTCGGTAGCGATCGTTTTATACGAGGCGCTGAGGCAGAATGGATTCGCGGGCATGAATCTGGAAGGCCATCTGCACCGTCTGAATTGGTGATGAATTGTGTAATTAACAGGCAATAGAGAAATTGGGACGCAGATTAAAATTGCGTCCCAATTTTTCGCCTTTATTTGTCCGCATTACTTGCGGCAATCTTTACTTTGCTCCACATATTACTAATGGTTTTTCTGGTCTCTTCGTTATATACGAAGACCTCATCGTTATCATTATCCGTTCTTGGCATGTAGGCGCTGATTCCTTCGTAGTCACCGCCAGGACCGTACAGGTCATCCATGACTTCTTGATTTGGAGAGGTGTATCCTACATAACTGGAATTGTCGTAGGCGCCATCGTAATCGCTGACGAAGTTGATAAATTCGTGAGCGAGTTCTGGATTCTTGGCGTTCTTGGGAATGACCATAGCATCGGACCAGAGGTTGGTTCCGCTTTCTGGAAGATAGAATCCCATATCTTCATTTTCTGCCATGACGTAAGCTGCATCTCCTGAATAGATCAGTCCCAGAGCCTTTCTTCCCTGCGCCATATTATCAATGATCTCATCAGTAACAATCTCTGGTTTCATGGTCTGTACACATTGTACCAGCCAATTGTAAGCCTCTGTAAGTTCTTGCTCGTTGTCCGTGTTCATAGAATATCCAAGGGCTTTTAGCGCCATCATGAAGGAGTCTCGTTCAGAGTCATACAGATAGATGTCCCCACAATATTTTTCGTCCAGGAAGATGTTATAGCCTTCCTTTTCCAGATCTTCGATATCTACTTTGTTCTTATCATATACGATGCCGACAGTTCCCCAGAAATAAGGAACGGAATACTGGTTGCCCCGGTCGTAGGGCAGGTCTTTTACGGCATCTGCCAGTTTGTCCATGCAGTCCAGTTTGGAATGATCCAGTTTTTGAAGGTAATCTTCATCAATCAGACGCTGAATCATATAGTCACTTGGAACCAGAATATCGTACGCTTCCCCATTGGCCACCTTGATGTACATCTGTTCATTGGAGTCGAAGTTCTCCATGACTACAGTGGCACCGGTTGCAGCTTCAAAATCCTGAATGATATGTTCCCCGGTATATTCTCCCCAGTTATATACATAGAGAGTCTCTCCCTCGTAAGGGAGTGCATTGCTTGTCCCGTTAAGGTTTGCAAAGATGATGACTCCGACCATTGCGCAACAGGCAACAAGAACAGGGACAAGTGCTCTGCGTCGTTTGATATCGGTACGTTTTGCCCGTTTTGCCATGAACAGTGGTCCTACGTTGATGATAATCAGTGCAATCGTAATGATTACAACAACCAGAGTAGAGATCGCATTAATACTTGGATTTACACGTTTGCTCATGGTGTAGACCATGATACTTAAGTTCTTGACTCCGCTTCCGGTTACGAAGTAGGAGATGATAAAATCATCTACGGACATGGTAAATGCAATTAATGAGCCGGAGATAATACCCGGAGTAATCTCTGGGACGATGACTTTTATAAGTGCCTGCCAGGGAGTTGCGCCAAGGTCCATGGCCGCGTCAGCCAGATTGGGGTCCAGAGAGCGTATCTTCGGCATGACCGAAAGCATTACATAAGGTATACAGAAGGCAATGTGAGCAAGGAGCATTGTAACATAGCCTTTTTCAATCTTAAATGTAATAAACAGAAGCATGAATCCGATGGCGGTAACAATCTCTGGGTTCATCAGGGGAAGATTATTCACCTGATCCATAATATCCCGGATAATTTTCTTGGATTTGCTAAGTCCAATGGCGGCAATCGTGCCGGCAATCGTTGAGATAAATGTTGCGATCAGCGCAATGCTGAAGGTTGTATACAAAGATTCCATCATATCGTGGGAATCCAGCATATGCTGATACCAGCGAAGAGAGAATCCGGTAAATACAGTCAGGGACTTTCCGTCATTAAATGAAAAGATCACCATATACAGGATCGGCAGATAGAAGAACACGATCATCAGAATCATTAATATTTTCCCAAAAGTGCGTTTGCTTTTTTTCATAATGATTATGCCTCCTTTCCGCCCTGGTTGTGAATCTCAATTTTGCGTACGACCATCATAAGCAGCATCATAATGATTGCCATGATCATAGAGATGGCACTTCCGAAGTTCCACTCGCCAACCGTAATGAATTGATTTTCTATCATATTTCCGATTAAGAAATACTGTCCGCCGCCCAGGAGCTTCGGGATAAAGAAGGAGCTGACAGCAGGCAGGAATACCAGCGTAATTCCATTGATAACACCAGGCAGAGAAAGTGGCAAGGTTATGCGCAGAAACGTCTGCACAGGGCTTGCTCCCAGGTCTGCACCAGCCTCCAGTAAGGAATGGTCCATCTTACAAAGAGAGGTGTTGATCTGCAAGATCATAAATGGAAGAAAGTTGTAGACCATGCCGAGCAGTACAGCGGCCTCTGTATATAACAGCTCTGTATTGCCAAAGCCGATCAGGCTGAAAATGCGTTGAATCAGTCCTCCTTCACTTAACAGACCAATCCAAGCATAAGTCCTTACAAGCATGTTGATCCACATAGGGATGGTAATACAAAGGACAAGAATATTCTGCACACGTTCCTTGCTGCGCGCGATAAAATATGCAACAGGATAGCCAAGAAGCAGGCAGATTACCGTTGTCTTTACAGCAATCATGATGGAACGCCAGAGAATTAATAAAAAGTCGGGGTCGGTAAAAAACTTGATATAATGGTCCAGCGTAAATGAGAACGATATGATGCTGTTCCCTGGTTCGGTAAAGGAATACATGGCAATGAGTGCCATTGGAAGCAGCAGCATGATCGCAGCCCATACAATATAAGGGATTGCTAATTGCGAAAAACGTTTCATTCTAATATACCATCCTTGACATCACGTGGATATCTTCCGGGAAGAATGTCAGGCCGACCTCCTGACCTACTTCGGAATAATCCGTTGTGTGAATCTTGAATTCACGTCCTGGTGTAGAGAAGGTAATCTGGTATACACCTTCGGTTATATTTTCTGGATCGAAATCATAATCAACACTGATATCTACGCTTTGGTCTTCATTGCTTAATTTCCAACCCTGAGCGTTGGCCCATGTCTTGATATCTGTGTCCAGAGCCTGAGATTCTGTAATCTCGTCTACCGTCTTGAAGAAGTTAAATGCCATGATCGCTTCGTTGGCTTTCTCGTTCTTGACGAACGGCTGGTTTACGACGAAGACCGTACGCTCGATGCTGGTTCCGCTGGAAGTTGAGAAAGTGACCGGATACTGTCCTGGCTCTTCCTGAATGTCGTATTCGATCTTGGCGATAGAGATGTAGTCATCACTGACCGGATCCCATGCCTGCGCATTGGAGAGGGCGATGATCTCTTTGTCATCCAGGTCTTTTACATCTTCCACATCTACATAGAAGTTGTTCGCGCTGATTTTTTCGCTGCCATCTTCACTGGTTACATCATGATTGCGGATGACACGCATGTTGACGGTGACACTGGTACCAGGAACGGTTTCTACGATAATCTCGTAGTGAACTCCTTTAAATAAGACGCTTAGAACTTCCCCTGTCATCTTGCCGTCTTTGACATCTACGATATCAATATCTTCCGGCCGAATGATAACATCTACTTTTTCATTTTCACGGAACCCGAAGTCCACACAGTCAAAAGTGATATCGTCAAAACGTACTTTATAGTCTTCTAACATGGTTCCGGTCAGGATATTGCTCTCGCCGATAAAATTAGCAACATAGCGGTTGGCTGGCTCGTTGTAGATCTCCTGCGGTGTACCAACCTGCTGGATCTCACCATTTTTCATGACAACGATCTTATCTGACATGGTAAGCGCTTCCTCCTGATCGTGAGTAACGAAGATGAAGGTAATACCGACTTCCTGCTGAATTCGTTTTAATTCATACTGCATTTCTTTTCGAAGTTTCAGGTCGAGAGCCGCCAGAGGTTCGTCCAGTAGAAGGACCTTTGGTTCATTTACCAGGGCTCTTGCAATGGCAACACGCTGCTGCTGACCACCTGACAGTAAGGTTGTATTCTTGTTCTCATAACCTTCCAGACCAATCAGCTTTAGCATCTTCATGACCTTCTGTTCGATGACGTCCTTACTCATCTTCTTGATCTTAAGGCCAAATGCAATATTTTCGTAGACGCTTAAATGTGGGAACAGAGCATATTTCTGGAATACCGTATTTAATTCCCTTTCATAAGGTGGTTTCTGGCTGATCTCTTCGCCGTCAAAAATCACCTTCCCCTCATCTGCTTCCAGAAATCCGCCCAGAATCCGAAGCAAAGTAGTCTTTCCACAGCCACTTGGGCCTAACAGTGTTACGAATTCATTTTCGTAGATATCAAGATTAATTCCTTTTAAGACAATCTGTCCGTCGAAGTTCTTCACGATATTACGAAATTCAATCAGTTTCTTTTCCTCCATCTCACTTCTCCTTCCTTAGAACATCGGTGGTGTTGTGATCCACAGTATTTTTGCTTCGATGTTCGTGTGATTGTATAAATAATGGCTTTTTGAGCCGTCCAGGTAGAAGGTCTCTTTTGATTTCAGACGATATCTTTTGTTCTCTTGAATCAAAGTGACACTTCCTTTTAATATGTAGCCAAATTCTTCTCCCTGGTGTGCAGACAGAATCTGGCTTTTTTTGTGTGGTTTCAGAGTCAAAAGGATTGGCTCCATTCTGTTTTTCTGTGCATTGGGGATTACCCATTCAATCTGGTAATCTTCCTGCTCATCTACAAAAAAATCTTGTGTGGAAAATACAATCTGCTGTTCTTCTTCCTCATGAAAGAATTCTGACAGATTGGTTCCGAGCGCTTCCAGAATATCTTCCAGTGTTGCGATGCTTGGAGTGGTCAGATTGCGCTCGACCTGAGACAAGAATCCCTTTGTAAGCTCACTGCGTGAAGCCAAGTCACCCAGAGTAAGATCATTTTGCAGACGCAATTCCTTGAGCTTCTTCCCTATATCCAAACTCTTCACCTCCTGTTAGCTAATACTATACTTTTTTTTAAAAAATATCAAACAAATACTATTATACATATCTGTGGCAACAATGCAACCATTTGCATAAAATAATGTAGATATTTATTCTATCGAGGTGTGTATATGGATCAGAGAATGCCTTTCTATATGGCGTATCAGACGCCGATGCTTTTTGACGATGACAGAATGAACCGAAGGGATTACGACTATATGAAAAGCCTGTACCCGAACACTGCGAAGCGGTTGGTTCCGTTCATTGAAGAAGAGTGTGACCGTATGGAGTATGATGGAAGTATGATGTATGATGAATATCCTGATCGGCTTCAGTTAAGGATGATGTGCAGAAGGGTAGGAGACCGGGCGAGGGAAGGCGAAAAGGATCCCGGGAGATGGCTGGATGATCTGATTGAAGTGATGTTATATCAAGAATTATGCAGGAGACGGTGTGAGCACAGAAGCTATCGGAGGCGATTTTTTTAGAATTTTTGAAAAGTGGACGAAAGAAAAAACTTATGCTAAAATAGGTGAAAATACAGAAGAAGGAGCAATAGGAATGAATAATGTTATTCTGATTGGAATGCCGGCGGTCGGAAAAAGTACGGTTGGTGTTGTTGTGGCAAAACGACTTGGATACAAATTCGTTGATACAGATATATTAATTCAGGAAGAAGAAGGAAGATTATTACGCGAAATCATTGAAGAAAAAGGAATTCATGGTTTCCTTGAAATAGAAGACCGGGTAAATGCAGGAGTTGATGTGGAGAATACCGTGATCTCACCGGGAGGAAGTGTGGTATATTGTGAAAATGCAATGGAACACTATAAAAAAATCGGAACGGTCGTATATTTACAAGTGTCCTTTGAGACAATAAATAAGAGACTGAAAAATGCAAAAGGCAGGGGTGTTGTATTAAAAGAAGGCCAGACATTGAAGGATCTCTATGATGAAAGAGTTCGCTTATTTGAGAAATATGCGGATGTCACAGTTTCAGAAGATGGATTAAATCTGGAAGAGACAATTGAAGAAGTGTTAAAAACGCTGAAAATCCTGTAAAAAATTGGAAAATATTACGGATAAATTACATATTTGTAAAAATTATTTTACAAATCCCAATTCTATGGTATAATGTCCACGTGAGTATTGAGCAGTGCAAAAATAATCAATGACAATGATTCTGCAAGCAGAAGCAATTGTCAGGGATTATTTTTATAGGGCGAGAGCCCGTGATGAGGGAACCGAAGGTTACCGAATGGCACTGCGAAAAAGAGTGCAAAAATAATCAATGATAATGCTTCTGCAAGCAGAAGCAATTGTCAGGGATTATTTTTATAGGGCGAAAGCCCGTGATGAGGGAACCGAAGGTTACCGAATGGCACTGCGAAAAAGAGTGCAAAAATAATCAATGACAATGATTCTGCAAGCAGAAGCAATTGTCAGGGATTATTTTTATAGGGCGAGAGCCCGTGATGAGGGAACCGAAGGTTACCGAATGGCACTGCGAAAAAGAGTGCAAAAATAATCAATGACAATGATTCAGATAGAGAAGCTTGAGAGTAAGTAATAGATAATAGTTTTGAGGTGTAATATGGAACAGTATATTATTAAGGGCGGGCATCCGCTTGTCGGAGAAGTTGAGATTGGCGGAGCAAAGAATGCTGCTCTGGCTATTCTTGCTGCAGCAATTATGACAGATGAGACGGTATATATTGATAATTTGCCAGATGTAAATGATATTAATGTACTGTTGGATGCGATCGCAGGTATTGGAGCGAACGTTCATAGAGTAGATCGTCATGCGGTCAAGATCAACGGAAAAAGCATCCAGAATGTTGACATAGAATATGATTATATTAAGAAGATTCGTGCATCCTACTACATGCTGGGGGCATTGCTTGGAAAGTATAAACGTGCCGAGGTTGCTCTTCCAGGAGGCTGTAATATCGGAAGCAGACCGATCGATCAGCATTTGAAAGGATTCCGTGCATTAGGCGCTGAGGTAGAGATTGAACATGGCAAGATTGTTGCTGAGGCAGAACGTCTGGTAGGCAAGCATATATATTTTGACGTAGTAAGTGTTGGTGCCACCATTAATGTAATGATGGCGGCTACCATGGCAGAGGGAACCACTATTTTGGAAAATGTTGCCAAAGAGCCTCATGTTGTTGATGTTGCCAATTTCCTGAACAGTATGGGCGCCAACATCAGAGGTGCAGGAACGGATGTTATCAAGATCCGTGGCGTACAGCGCCTGCATAGTACTGAATATTCCGTAATTCCGGATCAGATTGAGGCAGGAACATTTATGTTCGCAGCAGCAGCAACCAGGGGAGATGTTACAGTATTGAATGTAATTCCAAAGCATCTGGAAGCTACCATTGCAAAGTTAATTGAGATCGGCTGCGAAGTAGAAGAATTTGACGATGCAGTCCGCGTGGTATCCAAAGGAGATCTGACCAGCACACATGTAAAGACGCTGCCATATCCAGGATTCCCGACAGACATGCAGCCACAGATCGGTGTAACCTTAGCTCTGTGCAAAGGGACAAGTATCATTACAGAAAGCATTTTCGAAAACCGTTTCAAATATCTTGACGAGCTTGCAAGAATGGGAGCGAATGTGAAAGTAGAAGGAAATTCCGCTACAATAGAAGGTGTAGAGAAGTTCTCCGGTGCAAGAGTCAGCGCACCAGACCTTCGCGCAGGAGCGGCACTTTGTATCGCAGGCCTTGCGACCGATGGCATCACAATCGTAGATGATATCGTGTATATCCAACGCGGATATGAAAGATTCGAAGAAAAAATCCGCGGAATCGGTGGAATTATTGAAAAAGTTGCTTCAGAAAAAGAAATTCAAAAGTTCAAATTGAAAGTCGGCTAATATTTGGGGACGGGGGTTTTTTCATTTTACTCCGTCCCCAATTCATTTTTCCGTGTCCCTTTTTCAAATTACCCTGTCCCTTTTTAATATTTTGTAAAATATTGGAGAAAATAGATGAAAAAGATTCAAAACAGATATGCGATTCTTGCAATTGCATCTATTGTGAATTTTGTGCATGGTAATCCGTACATATGGACGGTGTTCCAGCCTTATGTGCAAAGAGAATACGACCTGTCGGTGGCAGCATCCAGCCAGCCGTTCACGATTATCATTGGAATATTTGCGGTGGGAAATATGATCGGAGGCTATCTACAGCATAGATTGGGCGCAAAAAGGACAATTCTGGTAGGCAGTTTTGTCATGTGTGTCGGATTTTTCCTTGCAGGAATAGCACCTTACGATATGCCGTGGATGATCTCTGTTGGCTATGGTGTTCTGGGAGGATTGGGCTCAGGATGTGCATTTAGCCTCCTGGTGGCAGTACCGCAGGCATGGTTCCCGGACAAGCGGGGGCTGGTGACGGGAATTACGGTAGGAGTAGTTGGAATATCTGGTGTACTGATGAATCCTTTATGTGATTTTACGTTAGCAACACACGGATATCATTTTTCTATGCTGATGGTAACTGTTATCTATGCGGTATTATGTCTGGGCGCATTTTTTATAGAAGAAGCGCCTCCGGAATTGATGATACAGTCTTCTGGCAGCGAACATAATAATCTTCAGGGCAGGCCAGAAAGCCAAAGACAATATACAACAAAAGAGATGATGCGGACCAGAACCTATTATGTGATCAGTATCGTGATGGCCTTGGCAATCCCTGCATATGTGCTTGTGAATCCACTGATGAAATCACTGGGGATGGAGCGGGGACTGACAAACGCACAGGCACTCACAGGCGTAATGATTGCTTCATTTGCAAATATCGTCGGAAGATTTGAGGCTCCTTGGTTGTCTGATAAAGCTGGTTGTAAGATCGTAATTCGAATTATGTACGCTGTAGCGATGATATCTGTTCTTGGAATCACAGTAGCAAGAGGCGGCCTTTTTGTGTTGCTGATATCACTCGTGTGTATGGTATACGGAGGTGTGGTGAGCGTATTCCCGGTGCTAGTGTCTGAGAAATTTGGAATGAAATACCAAGGTATGAATTTTGGGGCGGTCATGCTCGGATATGGAATTGTTTCTATATTATGCTCCTATCTATTGGATGCAGCAGGACAAAGCCTGTCATTTATTATTGCAGGCGTAGCATGCCTGATTGGTCTGGTGGGGACAGGGTTATTTTAAAAAGGGACAGGGATATTTTAATTTGGGACGGAGGAAAATGAAAAAACCCCCGTCCCCATATTGACAAGTGTGGGAAAAGCGTGTAAAGTCTTACTCGTACACATTAACAATATAATAATGCAAACTTTCTCTTATTCAGAGCAGTGGAGATACAAAGGATCTGAGAAGCTGCGGCAACCCCAAGTGTATGGAAGGTGCCAACCTGAGCGAGTAATCGAACAATAAGAGGATTGGTTTATGAGAATATAAAACAGTCCGCTTATGCGGGCTGCTTTTTTCGTAAAGGCAAAAAGAGAAAGTGCGCGAAAGGGAGTCATCCCTTTGGTAGAAAAGGAGAGAAAAAGATGGAGAAACATTTATTTACATCCGAATCTGTAACAGAAGGTCATCCGGATAAGATGTGTGACCAGATATCTGATGCGATTCTGGACGCGCTGATGGAGCAGGATCCGATGAGTCGTGTGGCTTGTGAGACGAGCACCACTACAGGCCTGGTCCTTGTCATGGGTGAGATTACAACGAAAGCATATGTAGACATTCAGAAGATTGTCAGAGATACGGTAAGAGAGATTGGGTACACCAGAGGTAAATTTGGATTTGATGCGGACACTTGTGGCGTGATCACAGCGATTGATGAGCAGTCATCCGATATTGCAATGGGTGTTGATAAGGCTTTGGAAGCGAAGGAAAATAAGATGTCAGAAGAGGAACTGGATGCCATTGGAGCTGGAGATCAGGGAATGATGTTTGGTTATGCTTCTGATGAGACGCCAGAACTTATGCCGTATCCAATTGCGCTGGCACACAAGTTGTCACGAAGACTTACAGAAGTAAGAAAGAACGGTACTCTTCCGTATCTGAGACCGGATGGCAAGACACAGGTGACGGTAGAATATGATGAAGAGGGAATTCCAACTCGCCTGGATGCGGTGGTTCTGTCTACTCAGCATGACCCGGATGTGACACAGGAGCAGATTCATGAAGATATTAAGAAATATGTTTTTGATGCAGTAATTCCAGAAGGAATGACGGATGAGAATACGAAGTTTTTCATTAACCCGACTGGCCGTTTCGTTATCGGTGGACCACACGGAGACAGCGGTCTTACCGGACGTAAGATTATCGTAGATACCTATGGCGGTATGGCACGTCATGGCGGCGGGGCATTTTCCGGTAAGGACTGCACCAAAGTAGACCGTTCCGCAGCGTATGCAGCACGTTATGTTGCGAAGAACATCGTGGCAGCAGGTCTTGCAAAGAAATGTGAGATTCAGCTCTCTTATGCAATTGGTGTTGCACATCCGACCTCTATTATGGTAGATACATTTGGCACTGGAAAGATCAGCGAAGAGAAGATGGTAGAAATGATCCGCGAGAACTTCGATCTTCGTCCGGCTGGAATTATCAAGATGCTGGATCTGAGAAGACCAATCTATAAGCAGACAGCGGCTTATGGACATTTTGGACGTACAGATATTGATCTTCCATGGGAGAAACTTGACAAGGTAGAAGAATTGAAAAAGTATTTATAAAAATTTTATAAAAGTTTATGGGCGCTTTGATGTGAAGCGCCCTTTTTCATGCTATACTTTCCTTGGAGGTCATGTGTATGAAGCTAAAGACAAGATTGATCATCGCTTTTTTGACAGTGATTTTAATACCGATTTTTTTGACGGTTTCTATGGTGTGTCTGTTAGGGCGTTATCAGATCAGCACGATAGAAAAGACGTATGAGATATCTGGGACAACGGTTGCAAGCCTGTCGAACTCAGCACAAGTGTTGGCCAGACTAACCGAAAAGTCCTGGCATGAATTGAACGAGATGGCATCGAAGAACCCAGAGAATATGGAGGATGCCACATGTCTGGAAGGATTTAATCAGAAGTTGGAGAAGAAAAAAGCTTATCTTCTGGTTCGCAAGGAAAATACAATCATTTACGTAGGAACAGATATGGAAGAGGCTGAGCCGGTGATCTCAGAACTTCCTGATTATGGAGAGGCAGATACAGAATCGGAAAATGGCTTATACTTGGGTGGAGATGCCCATGCATTGGTAAAACAAGTAGATTTTATGTATCCAGATGAGAAGGAAGGCAGTGCATTTATCGTCACTGATATGGGAAATATGATTCCGGAGGTAGAGCATTTCTTCATGGAAGTGATATTGATCGTAATTATTACGTTAGTTTTAACGGCAGCACTTCTGATTATCTGGATATATCGTGCAGTGATGCAGCCCTTGGGGAAGATGCAGGCGGCAGCGAAGAATATCAAAGAAGGCAATCTCGACTTTGAACTGAGACCGGAGGCAGATGACGAGTTAGGTGATCTATGCCAGGATCTGGAAGAGATGCGGAAGAAACTGCGGGATACGGCCGAAGAAAAAGTAAAATTCGATAAAGACAATAAGGAATTGCTCAGCAACATTTCCCATGATCTGAAGACACCGGTGACGGCAATCAAGGGCTATGCAGAAGGGATTATGGACGGCGTTGCGGACACACCGGAGAAAATGGAGCGCTATATCCGAACCATTTACAATAAAGCCAGTGAGATGGATACGTTAATCAATGAGCTGACATTCTATACAAAGATTGATACCAACCGAATCCCGTATAATTTTAATACTCTTTCGGTAGATGCATATTTTGAAGATTGTGCGGAAGACCTTTCACTGGAATTAGAATCCAGGAATGTGGAATTTGGTTATTTCAATTATGTAGAACCGGGAGTCAAGGTCATTGCGGATGCGGAACAGATCAAGCGGGTCGTGCATAATATTGTAAATAATTCGTTAAAATATATGGATAAGCCGAAGGCGAAGATTAATCTTCGAGTCAAAGACGTGGGAGATTTTGTACAGGTTGAGATCGAAGATAACGGTAAGGGAATTGCGGCAAAAGATCTGCCCAATATCTTTGACCGGTTCTACCGTACAGATGCTTCACGCAATTCTTCCAAGGGTGGAAGCGGAATAGGGCTTTCTATTGTAAAGAAGATTATAGAAGAACATGGCGGCAAGATATGGGCGACGAGCAGAGAAGAGACTGGAACAACGATGTATTTTGTCCTTAGAAAATATCAGGAGGTACCGATATATGAGTAAAATATTAATCGTAGAAGATGAAGAGGCGATTGCAGAACTGGAACGAGACTATCTGGAACTGAGTGGATTTCAGGTAGAAGTAGCCAATGATGGTGAGACGGGGTTGAAAAAAGCATTGAATGAAGATTATGATATGTTTATTTTGGACCTGATGCTTCCGGGAATAGATGGCTTCGATATCTGCCGACAGATCAGAGATGTAAAAAATACACCCATTATAATGGTATCTGCCAAAAAAGACGATATTGACAAGATCCGTGGTCTTGGACTGGGAGCCGATGATTATATGACAAAGCCATTCAGCCCAAGCGAGCTGGTGGCGCGAGTCAAAGCCCATCTTGCCAGATATGACCGACTGACAGGAAGTGCCAAAGAAGCTAATAAAGTGATCGAGATTCGAGGACTTAAGATTGATACAACAGCAAGAAGAGTCTGGATCAACGGAGAAGAGAAGACATTTACCACAAAAGAATTCGATCTTCTGACATTCCTGGCCAGCCATCCGAATCATGTATACACAAAAGAAGAATTGTTCCGTGAGATATGGGATATGGAATCCATCGGAGACATCGCGACCGTGACCGTGCATATCAAGAAGATTCGCGAAAAAGTAGAGATGGACACTTCCAATCCGCAGTATATTGAGACCATCTGGGGCGTGGGATATCGCTTCAAGGTATAGTTTGGGACGGGGGAAATTGAGATTTCCCCCGTCCCAAACTAAATTCTCCCTGTCCCCAATTCCATTTACCCTGTCCCTAATTCATTTGACAGTATTCCCCAGAATAAATATAATTGTGATATCATAGGTACATTAGAAAGAAAAAAGAGGATAGATTCATGAAGCAGAAAAAGCGAAGCATCCGATGGAATACCATGGGAATTTTGGTTGCGGGATTTCTTCTTGTGATATTGATCGGTGCATTTCTTTTGTGGCTGCCTGTCAGTAATCAGGAGCCGATATCTTTTATGGATGCATTATTTACGGCTACAACAGCCGTCTGTGTGACGGGGCTTGTGACGGTGACTCCGGCAACGCAGTTTACTGTGTTTGGGAAGGTAATTCTTCTGGTATTGATTCAGATCGGCGGACTTGGGGTGATTGCCTGTGCGACTGCTTTTTTCCTGATTTTGAAGAGGAGGATTACCGTGAAAGAGCGGGTTGTGCTGCAGGAAACTTATAATATGACATCACTTGGCGGCATCGTTGGAATGGTGAAGAAGATATTGATCGGTACTTTTTTTGTGGAAGGTGTCGGCGCAGTGTTGTATGCATTTCAGTTTGTCCCGGAGTATCATCTGATCAAGGGAATCGGCTATGCAATTTTTCATTCTGTCTCTGCATTTTGTAATGCGGGTATTGACATTCTGGGGGATTCTAGTCTTGCAGGATATGTGACGAATCCATTGATGAATATTACGACAATGTCATTGATTGTCCTGGGCGGTATTGGATTCATTGTCTGGTATGATGTGATTGATAACGGACGGAAAATCTATCGTCGTGAAGTTCCAAGAAAATGGTGGTTTACAAGGCTTAAGCTTCACTCGAAGCTTGCAATTGTGACGACATTGGTCTTGCTGGGAATTGGAGCGGTACTTACATTTGCATTGGAATATCATAATCCGGAGACTCTTGGCAATCTGAGGCTGGGGCAGAAGGTGATGGCATCGCTGTTTCAGTCGGTAACGACGAGGACTGCTGGATTCTTTACGATACCACAGGCTAAATTACACGAGGAGACGAGATTCATCAGTATTATCTTGATGTTCATCGGAGGGTCGCCGATGGGAACTGCGGGTGGTGTGAAGACTACGACGATTACGATGTTGGTGCTTTCCTGCATTACATTGATTCGTGGGGGAAATGATACCGAGTGCTTTGGTCGTAAGATTTCAAAAGAGAATTTCCGGATGGGATTTACGATTGTAATGCTTGCATTTACGGTATTTCTTACAGGTACGACCGTGATTACGATCATAGAACCGGATGAAGTGCCATTTTTAAATATCATGTATGAGACGGCATCTGCAATCGGAACGGTAGGATTGACGGCTGATCTGACACCGCATCTGTCACGGGCAAGCCAGGTTGTAATTATGATGATGATGTATATAGGAAGGTTGGGACCGATGACACTGGCGTTGCTCTTTGCTGGAAAACCGAATCCGCGGGACAGAATTCGGGAACTTCCACCAGAGCGGATTATGGTAGGATAATGTCGGAAACAGACTCATAAATGGGGGTAGAAAAATGAAGAAACAATACGCAGTATTTGGCCTGGGAAGCTTTGGTGAGAGCGTGGCGATTGCTCTGCAGGGACTTGGATGTGAAGTCATCGTAGTGGATGACGATATGGAGAGGATAGAAGATATTGCCAATTCTGTATCCTACGCGATGAAAGCGGATTTTGGAGATCCAGATGTTGTCCGGTCGCTGGGCACGAAGAATCTGGATGGAGTAGTAGTCGCAGTTGCGGATAACATGGAAGCCAGTATTATGGCAACACTAGTCTGTAAAGAAATAGGCGTGCCATACGTTATTTCCAAAGCGAAAAATGATCTTCATGCGACTGTTTTAAAGAAAATCGGTGCAGATGCGATTATATTTCCGGAAAAGGAAATGGGAGTCCGCCTTGCGAAGAATCTAATGTCTGCAAATTTTGCTGACTGGATTGCGCTGTCACCAGATTATAGCCTGGTAGAGACGGTGATTCCACGTGGCTGGATCGGAAAGTCTCTGCAGGATCTGGATGTCAGACGAAAGTATGGAATCAATGTAGTTGGAATTAAGGTGGGAGAAGACGTAGAAGTGAATCCGAATCCCGAGAAAGCGCTGGAAGATGGAATGGTCATGATATTAGTGGGTGCGAATAAGGATCTGGAAAATATCTGACACGAAAGAGTGGAGGAAATCATATGATTACAAGTACTTCAAATGCCAGAGTCAAGCGTCTGGTGAATCTGAAGAAGAAAAAGAAAGCAAGAGATGAAGAACGGGTATTTCTGGTAGAAGGAATCCGTATGTTCCGTGAAGTGCCGACAGATCAGCTGGAAGAAGTCTACGTGTCAGAATCCTTTTATAAGAAGGAAAAAGATACGGTAGAAGCGGTGCTGAAAGGTACTGGAATCCGCCCGGAAGAATTGTCGGATACGGTATATGCTTATGCATCCGATACGAAGACTCCGCAGGGAGTTCTCTGTGTGGTCCGGCAAATGGAATATCCATTGGAAAAAGTAATCGCCGGCCAATGTCCGATGATCATGGTATTGGAACACCTTCAGGATCCGGGGAATCTTGGCACCATCCTTCGAACGGCAGAGGGAGCTGGCGTGACGGGAATTGTGATGGACCGGGAATGCGTGGACATCTATAATCCCAAGACCATACGCTCGACCATGGGTTCCATTTACCGTATGCCGTTCTGCTATGTGGAAGACCTGAAGGCGGCGATCGGGAGTCTGAAAGAAGCAGGCATCGGTGTCTACGCGGCACATCTGGATGGAAGACATGATTATGACGAAGAAGATTATGGAAGACCATGTGCATTTTTGATTGGGAATGAAGGAAATGGTCTGTCACAGGAGACTGCAGAATTGGCAGATATTTATATTAAGATACCTATGGAAGGTCAGGTAGAATCGTTGAATGCTGCAATCGCGGCATCCGTCCTGATGTTTGAAGCGGGACGTCAGAGACGCCGACATGAGGGATAGAGAATTGCGCTTAGGGGAAAAGTATAGTAATATATAAGGCAAGGAATACTATCATTTAAGAAAAGAGGCGAAAGTTCATGCAGACAATTTATTGGCTGGCGATATTTGTTGTTCTGCTGATTATTGAAATCGTTACGATGGGATTGACTACGATCTGGTTTGCCGGAGGTGCGTTGATCGCATTCTGTGCAGGTCTGATGGGATTCGGAACCACAGTTCAGATTGTTGTATTTCTCGCAGTATCTATTGTACTGTTGGTGATGACGAGACCGATCGCGTTAAAGTATTTTAATCAGGAAAGGCAGAAGACAAATGCAGAGAGTCTGATTGGACAGCAGGCATTGGTATTGGAAGACATTGATACGATGCAGGCTGTCGGGCGGGTAGAGATCCGAGGTCAGGAATGGTCTGCCAAGACCGATGAGCCAGACGGCAAGATTGCTAAAAATACAGTTGTTGTTGTAGATGGGATTCAAGGCGTAAAATTAATTGTAAGAGCCAGAGAGGAGAAAAAATGATAGGGAGAATTTTAGGAATTATTTTATTGGTTATTGTAGTAATACTGTTGATATCCTGTGTCAAGATTGTAAGACAGGCACAGGCGCTGGTTGTGGAGAGACTGGGAGCTTATCAGGCAACCTGGGGGACCGGACTTCATTTTAAAGTACCGATCATTGACCGGGTGGCACGAAAGGTAGATCTGAAAGAGCAGGTCGTTGACTTTGCACCGCAGCCGGTGATCACCAAGGATAATGTTACCATGCGGATCGATACAGTCGTATTTTACCAGATTACGGATCCAAAGATGTTCTGCTATGGAGTTGCCAATCCAATCATGGCGATTGAGAATCTGACAGCAACCACGCTCCGAAATATCATCGGTGATCTGGAGCTGGATCAGACGCTGACTTCCAGGGAGACAATCAATACTAAGATGCGTGCATCCCTTGACGTGGCAACGGATCCATGGGGAATTAAGGTAAATCGTGTCGAACTGAAAAATATCATTCCACCTGCAGCCATTCAAGATGCGATGGAGAAGCAGATGAAGGCAGAGCGTGAACGTCGTGAAGCAATCCTGCGTGCAGAAGGCGAGAAGAAATCTACGATTCTGGTGGCAGAAGGACATAAGGAATCCGCGATCCTGGATGCAGAGGCTGAGAAGCAGGCTGCAATCCTGCGTGCGGAGGCTCAGAAGGAAGCTATGATCCGCCAGGCAGAAGGCGAGGCTGAGGCTATTCTGAAGGTACAGCAGGCCAATGCAGATGGAATTCGTTTCCTGAAAGATGCCGGAGCCGATGAGGCAGTCCTTACGATGAAGAGCCTGGAAGCATTTGAGAAGGCGGCAGATGGAAAAGCAACCAAGATCATCATTCCATCTGAGATTCAGGGAATTGCAGGTCTTGTAAAGTCTCTGGCAGAAGTCGGAGCAAAAGACGAGTAGATAGGAAAGGATGTGATGGATTCTGAGACCCATCATTGACACATCAAAAGAATATGGCCTTGTATTTGACGGCGGCGGTGCGAGAGGTGCGTATCAGATTGGCGCATGGAAAGCTCTCACAGAAGCAGGTGTTAAGATCAATGCAGTGGCAGGAACATCCGTGGGCGCATTAAATGGCGCCCTCGTTTGCATGGGAGATGTTGAGAAAGCAGAAGATATCTGGAAGCAGATGACATTTTCCACCGTTATGGATATTGATGACGCTTGGATGGAACGCTTGCTTCAAAAGGAGATGTCACTTCGAGAATTCTTAAATGAGTTAAAGATGTTGCTGAAAGACGGAGGTGTTGATATTACTCCTCTGCGGCAGCTGATTCATGAGACGATCAATGAAGAAGCCATCCGCAGAAGCGGCAAGGAATTCTGCCTGTTGACATTTTCATTGTCAGAATTTCGCGAACTGGATCTGGAGATGGAAGAGATTCCTGAAGGAATGCTGGAAGACTTTCTGTTAGCAAGCGCTTATCTTATCGGGTTTAAGAACGAACGAATCCACGGGAAGAAGTATATCGACGGCGGAGTCGTCAATAATGTGCCGCTGGGTTCGCTGGTGAAGCGAGGGTATAAAGATATCATCGAAGTGCGTATCTATGGACCGGGCCGTGAACCGCGGGTCAAAATGCCGGATGATGGCGTAAAATATGAGATCGCACCACGTGTAAAATTGGGAAGTATTATAGAATTCTCGGGAAAACGGAGCCGACAGAATCTTATGATTGGCTATTACGATGCGAAGCGGATGGTGTATGGCCTGGAGGGATTTATGTATTATCTGGAGCAGACCCATGACGAGGCGTATTATGAAGAACTCATGAAGGAGATTCGGGAGATTGAAAAGGCGGAGATTGCATTTGTGCTCAAACTGCCGCTTGGATTCTCGGATCAGGAATTATTCATGGGAATGTTGGAGGCTGCAGCAAAATTATTGCGGATTCCGAAATATCAGATATACACAGTAGACGAATTATATGATATTGTATATAAGAAATATGAAACACGAAACGATCAATTGAACCTTCCAAGGTTCGTACATGTACTAATGCAGCTGAGAAAGGAAATGAAGATGAACTTAAAGGGAAGAAATTTTTTGACATTAAAGGACTACACTCCGGAAGAGATTACATATCTGCTTGATCTGGCAGCAGATTTGAAGGAAAAGAAGAAGAATGGAATACCCGTTGATAAATACAGAGGCATGAATGTGGCATTGATCTTTGAGAAGACCAGTACCAGAACCCGTTGCTCTTTCGAAGTGGCGGCTCATGATATGGGAATGGGAACTACTTATCTTGACCCGAGCGGATCACAGATCGGCAAAAAGGAAAGCATTGAGGATACTGCACGTGTATTGGGAAGAATGTATGACGGAATAGAGTATCGTGGATATGGGCAGGAAATCGTTGAAGAACTTGCCAAGTATGCAGGCGTTCCGGTATGGAATGGACTGACCAATGAATACCACCCGACACAGATGCTGGCAGACCTTCTGACCATCCGAGAGCATTTTGGACATCTGGAAGGAATCAAGCTGGTATACATGGGCGATGCAAGATATAATATGGGTAATTCCCTGATGATTGCCTGTGCCAAGATGGGAATGCATTTTGTTGCATGTACCACAAAGAATTATTTCCCAAATGAAGAACTGGTAGAGACTTGTAAAGGTTATGCGAAAGAAAGCGGAGCTACTATCACCCTTACTGAAGACGTTGAAGCCGGTACAAAAGATGCGGATGTAATCTATACTGACGTATGGGTATCTATGGGTGAGCCGGATGAAGTATGGGAAGAACGAATCCGAGAGCTGACTCCGTATAAGGTGACTGCCGAAGTTATGAAAAATGCCGGAGAAAAAGCAATCTTCCTGCACTGTCTGCCAGCGTTCCATGATCTGAAGACCAAGATTGGAAAGGAAATCCATGACCGCTTCGGCATCGATGACATGGAAGTTACGGACGAAGTATTTGAATCCGAACAATCCAAGGTATTTGATGAAGCAGAGAACCGTATGCATACCATCAAAGCAGTCATGACAGCAACATTAGGAGAGAGATAGATGAAAGCGGAGATCTTACGCTTACTGAAAGAAAGTAACAACTATATATCCGGCCAGCAGTTATGCGATGATTTCCACGTATCACGTACAGCTGTGTGGAAGGTGATGGAACAGTTAAAAAAAGAAGGCTATCAGATCGAAGCGGTGCGTAATAAAGGATACCGACTGATTGACAGCCCGGATGTCATGTCGCAGGCTGAGATCGACAGTCTGATGAAGACAGAATGGGCCGGAAGACATACCGTCTATTACGATGAGACGGATTCGACCAACAATCGGGCCAAGGATGCCGGTGAAAAAGGGGCAGAACACGGTACGTTATTTGTGGCTGACCGACAGATTGCAGGGAAAGGCCGCCGGGGAAGAGCCTGGGAATCACCGGCAGGAAGCAGCATCTACATGACGATATTATTGTATCCAAGGTTATCCCCGATGAAAGCCCCACAGCTTACACTTCTGATGGCCATTGCGGTGGCAGAAGGAATCCGTCAGGTAACGGGTCTGGATACAGGTATTAAGTGGCCCAATGATATTGTGAGAAATGGTAAGAAGATCTGCGGAATCCTGACGGAGATGAGCACGGAGATTGATTACATCAACCATGTGGTCATCGGAGTCGGAATCAACGTGAATCAGGAGACATTTCCGCAAGACATCCAGAATACAGCGACTTCATTGAAGCTTGAGATGGGACAGAATGTGAAGCGCTCCGAACTGATTGCCGCCATAATGGAACAATTTGAAAAATGCTATGAGACATTTCTCCAGACAGAAGATCTGTCAGGAGTAAAAGAACAGTACAATTCCCTGCTTGTGAACAAAGATCAGGATGTAAAAGTACTGGAGCCTGGTAATGAATACGAGGCCCACGCGCTGGGCATCAACGAGACAGGAGAACTGCTCGTAAGATTACCCGACGGGCAGGAAAAAGTCATCTATGCAGGAGAAGTGTCTGTCAGAGGAGTATATGGATATGTATGATGAAAAAGTGGTGCTCTGCGGCGCCAATTCGTATGAAGAAAAATATTATCTGAATCCGGATTTTGACCAGCTGCCGGATACAGTCAAAGATGAATTAAAGATCATGTGCGTTCTCTACGTCCACGATGTGGGTGGAATTCTGACACTGGTCTATGAAGAAAACGGAGAACTGTGCTTCGAAGTAACGTCCGAAGAAGGCGATCCAATGTTCGACGATATCGGAAGCCAGCTCAAGATCAAGCAGCGCCAGAGAGAGAAGAAAGACTTGCTGGAAGCTCTGCAGATGTACTATAAAGTATTCTTTTTAGGCGAAGAAGTGTAGGAGGAAAGAGAACATGCTGTTTGCAGCAGTTTAGAAAGAAAAAGAACATGCTGTTAGTAATAGATGCAGGAGGAAAAAGAACATGCTGTTAGTAATAGATGTAGGGAATACCAACATTACATTGGGAGTATTCGATGGAGAAAATCTGCTTGGAACCTTTCGGATGATGACTAAGCTCCCAAGAACTTCCGATGAATACGGAATCACATTAAAAGAACTGATTGAACGGCAGGGAATTAAAAGTTCAGAGATCAATGCCGCTATTGTGGCATCTGTAGTGCCGGATATCATGCACTCCCTCGGAAGTGCAATGATCAAATACTTCGGCATCAAGCCAATGGTTGTGTCCGCCGGCATCAAGACCGGTATCCGAATCGTTACCGAGAACCCGAAACAGATCGGTGCAGACCGCATCGTCGATGCAGTGGCAGCATATACCCTGCACGGCGGCCCTGTCATCGTCATCGACTTCGGAACCGCAACAACCTACGACATCGTCGGACCAAACGGCACATTCGAAGGCGCCGTGATTGCGCCAGGTATCCGCATCTCCGCCCAGGCACTGACCGGACAGGCAGCCATGCTCCCGGCAATCGAAATCAAAAAACCAGATTCCATCATCGCCAAAGAGACCATATCCAGCATGCAGGCCGGTATCGTCTTCGGCCAGATCGGACAGACCGAATACATCGTCAGAAAGATCAAAGAAGAATCCGGCTACCTCGATGCCAAAGTCATCGCAAGCGGAGGCCTCGGCAAGATGATCGCAGCCGAGACAGATATCATCAATATCTACGATTCACAGCTCACATTAAAAGGCTTAAGAATCATATATGAGAAGAATAAAAAGTAAAAAAGAGTAAAAAGGGGACGTAGTAAAATTGAAAAGTACTACGTCCCCAATTGTAAAATGTGGTGTACCCAAATGAACATTAGAAACGTAAAAATTGACAATCCGTACATCCTTGCTCCGATGGCGGGGGTGACTGACTTACCGTTCCGGCTGCTTTGTAAGGAGCAGGGAGCGGGACTTTTGTGTATGGAGATGATCAGTGCCAAGGCACTGCAGTATAAGAATAAGAATACGAAGGCTTTGCTTGCGATTCATCCCAAGGAGTATCCGGTGTCGCTGCAGTTATTCGGCTCTGACCCGAAGATTATCAGCGAGCAGGCGAAGCGGATTGAGGAGCTTCCGTTCCAGATTCTCGATATCAACATGGGCTGCCCGGTTCCGAAGGTGGTCAAGAATGGGGAGGGATCGGCGCTTATGAAGAACCCGAAACTGGTATATGAGATTGTATACCAGACGGCGAGGGCAATTCAGAAGCCGGTCACCGTAAAGATTCGCAAGGGCTTTGACGACACTTGTATTAATGCGGTGGAGATCGCGAAGATCATCGAGGAAGCCGGAGGGGCAGCAGTGGCTGTCCACGGAAGAACCAGAGAGCAATATTATTCCGGCAAGGCGGACTGGGAGATCATCCGCCAGGTCAAGGAAGCGGTCTCGATTCCTGTCATCGGAAACGGAGATGTGACCTCTGGGGAAAAGGCGCTGGAGATGCGAGAAAGGACCGGATGTGACGGCGTGATGATCGGAAGAGGCGCCCAGGGCAATCCGTGGATCTTTCACGAACTTCTGGAATATGACAGAACAGGAAAGCTGCCGCCAAGACCTTCCAAAGAACAGATCAAAGAGACCATGTTAAGACATGCAAGACTTCAGTTGGAATTCAAGGGAGAATACCTGGGTATCCGGGAAATGCGAAAGCACGTTGCCTGGTATACCAAAGGGATGGAAGGTTCTGCCAAACTGCGGGATGATATCAACAAAGTAGAATCCTACGCAGAGCTCGAATCGCTTTTAAACGAAAGAATAAAATAGATATTTGCTAATAAAAAAACATCCTTTAACATATACTTAATCAATGCCAGAATCCATTTATAAACCTACGATAAAATATGTTGACATTGACGGGGCGTTTATGTATAATAATGGAATTGTGAAAGTCTCTTTATTTTACAAAAGAACAACATGGATGTCAGACGCGAACGATAAAGTTAAGAACAACTTTTAGCAATAAATTACCGGGACAAAAGTATTAAGAAAGAAAGGAAATGAAACACAATGGAAGCAAAGAAAAGATTACTTACTTATGCTGGTTTAAAAGCGCTGGAAGATGAACTGGAGAATCTGAAAGTCGTAAAGCGTAAAGAGGTTGCCGGCAAGATCAAAGAGGCCAGAGAACAGGGCGACTTGTCTGAGAATGCAGAATACGATGCAGCAAAGGATGAGCAGCGTGATATAGAAGCACGAATCGAAGAACTGGAAGGAATCCTTAAGAATGCTGAAGTCGTAGTAGAAGATGAAGTAGACTTTGATAAAATTAACGTTGGATGTACTGTAAAAGTATTCGATAAGACATTTGATGAGGAAATGGAATTCAAACTGGTAGGTTCTACAGAGGCAAACAGTCTGGAGGGAAAGATCTCCAATGAATCACCGGTAGGCCAGGCACTGATCGGATGTAAAGTAGGAGATACCGTAGAAGTTGAGACCCAGGCAGGTGTAATGGAGTACGAAGTATTACACATTAGCCGTTCATTATAGTTCACTGAGATGGATCGTTTCAGACTCCTCATGCCGGGGAGTCTGAATTTTAAAATAAGGAAGGAGAGGAAAACGTGGCTGATCAGCAGAAAAAAGTACAGGAACCAGATATCAATCAATTAAGAAAGGTTCGCCGTGAAAAACTGGCAGATCTTCAGGCAAATGGAAAGGATCCGTTTGTAATTACCAAATACGATGTAACCTGCCATGCAATGGACATCAAGGAAAATTTCGAGGAAATGGAAGGAAAGCATGTATCCCTGGCAGGACGTATCATGCAGAAACGTGTTATGGGAAAGGCCTCTTTCTGTAATATCCTTGACCAGAGTGGTAATATCCAGTCTTATGTAGCAAGAGACAGTATCGGAGAAGAAGAATACAAAGACTTTAAGAAGATGGATATCGGCGATATCGTAGGTCTGGAAGGTGAAGTCTTCAAGACCAAGACCGGAGAGATCTCTATCCACGCATCTGCTGTAAAACTTTTATCCAAGAGTCTTCAGATTCTTCCGGAGAAGTTCCACGGATTGACCAACACAGATATCCGTTACCGCCAGAGATATGTAGACTTGATCATGAATCCGGAAGTCCGCGATACATTTATCAAACGTTCCAAGATCGTAAGCTCCATCCGAAGATATCTGGACGGACAGGGATTCCTGGAAGTAGAGACTCCAATGCTGGTAAGCAATGCCGGAGGAGCAGCTGCAAGACCGTTCGAGACACATTTTAACGCATTGAGCGAAGACTTCAAGCTGCGTATTTCCCTTGAATTATACCTGAAGCGTCTGATCGTCGGCGGACTTGAGAGAGTCTACGAGATTGGACGAGTATTCCGTAACGAAGGTCTGGATACCAGACACAACCCGGAATTCACACTGATGGAATTATATCAGGCATATACGGATTACAACGGAATGATGGATCTGACCGAGAATCTGTACCGCCATGTAGCACAGGAAGTTCTTGGCACTACCAAGATCGTATATAAAGGCATCGAGATCGACCTCGGACAGCCATTCGAAAGAATTACCATGGTTGATGCAGTTAAGAAATATGCAGGCGTTGACTGGAACGAAGTAGAGACATTGGAGCAGGCAAGAGCACTCGCAGACGAGCATCATGTAGAATACGAAGAAAGACATAAAAAGGGCGATATCTTAAGCCTCTTCTTCGAAGAATTCGCAGAAGAACACCTGATCCAGCCGACATTCGTTATGGATCACCCGATCGAGATCTCTCCGCTGACCAAGAAGAAACCGGAAGATCCGAACTATGTAGAACGTTTCGAATTCTTCATGAACGGATGGGAAATGGCAAATGCATACTCCGAGTTAAATGACCCGATCGATCAGAGAGAACGTTTCAAAGATCAGGAAGAACAGCTTGCTCAGGGTAACGATGAAGCCAACACCACCGACGAAGATTTCCTGAATGCACTGGAAATCGGTATGCCGCCGACAGGTGGAATCGGATTCGGAATCGACAGAATGTGTATGCTGCTGACAGGGGCAGAGGCAATCAGAGATGTATTGTTGTTCCCGACCATGAAGACCATCGGCGGAGCTGAGACTAAAAAAGTGGTTGTAGCAGAAAGTAAAAAGGAAGAGACAAAGACTGCAGAAGTCATTGATTTCTCCAACGTAACCATCGAGCCACTGTTTGAGGAAGCTGTTGACTTTGATACATTTAGCAAATCAGATTTCCGTGCCGTAAAAGTAAAAGACTGTGTGGCAGTTCCGAAGAGCAAGAAACTTCTGCAGTTTACTTTGGATGATGGAACAGGTGAAGATCGCACAATCTTAAGCGGAATTCATGAGTATTACGAGCCGGAAGAACTGGTAGGAAAGACATGTATCGCTATCGTAAACCTGCCACCGAGAAAGATGATGGGCATCGATTCTTGCGGTATGCTGATTTCAGCAGTACACGAAGAAAACGGAAAAGAAGGATTGAATCTGCTTATGGTAGATAACAAGATTCCGGCAGGAGCGAAGCTTTACTAGGAAAAAATTTGTTTTAATTGAATAAATAGAGAAGAAAAAGCCGTGAAACAGAGTTTGTAAAAACTTTGCCTCATGGCTTTTGTGTGTTTATTTGGTTGGAGATGACAATTGAATGAGGCGGTCATACACCAAGACAAAATAGCTGTTGACTTCCGGCGCTTCCTGCTACAGTGGAGGCAGAACTGCTGGCAAAGGTATTGTCGAATCCGGAGATGGCAGCGTTGCTCAGCGCACCGGCCAAGGGGATGGAGTAGAAACGGTTGCAAAATCAATACAAATGAATTGAACTAGAAATGATTATGCATTATAATAATAAAAAAGAAATGGGGGAATAATGAATGGCTAGTACAATACAAGTACGTGTTGATGATGAGTTAAAGAGAAAGTCAGATCAGTTGTTTAAAGATCTTGGCACAGATACTACTTCTGCAATCCGGATGTTTTTGACACAGGCTGTTGCAAATAATGGTTTTCCATTTGAAATAAAACGGGTGGAGCATAATCCGTATGCTACCATGTCTGAAGAAATGATGTTGGAGAAACTGGAGAAATCAAGAGTATCTGCATCAAAGGGTAACTATAGATCTGCGGATGTGGTTATTGCTGATATGAGGGAAAAGTATGGAATATAAAGTAGTAGTAACAGCAGATGCCGAAGAAGACCTAAATCAATACATCAGATATTTGCTTATGGTTAAAAAAAGTGTTGCAGGAAGTTTGAAGACATGTGATAATCCTCGATTATTGTAGATAATATTTTTCATGAATTACAGGATTGTGAAAATAAAATGATTTAATTGAAAATAGGATTCTTAGGGAAGGTCATTTACTGTGAAGACGATAAATGGCCTTTTTCTTATGTTTATTTTGATGGAAAGGGGAAAAGATGGCAGTGATTATGAAGGGATGTTTGATCTGTATGTGGGCAGAACCTTACAAAAAGATATCATCAACTCTATCCCAGGATACCATGATAACAAACTGGTGCAGAAAGCCATCTCCGATACGGAAAAATCATTGAGAAAAGACAGGCAGAAAAGAAAAAATCAGAGATCAAAAAGTCTGAAGAACTACAGAGCTCTCCTAAGGGCTAATTGCAGGTTCGATTCCTACAGGGAGTGTTGAAAAAAAGCGGTAATGATTAGCAGAAAATGCCATATCAAAAATCTTCGATTACCTGACCCCACTGCTCTTCGAACATCAACGCTCTTCATTCCATCCACTGTCATCACCCATCTCCACAAAGTAGTAGGGCAGAATTTCCCTATACTCCCCAAAGACAGTTTTTGAGATTAAAACGAAAGAATTATAAAAAAGAGCAAAAAAATACACCCAAGCAGTCTTTTAACTACCTGGGTGTCACATTTACCTGTTATTAAATTGTTATCTTGAGTTGACGCATCATATGGTATAAATTATGTACCTCTACATCAAAATGTTTCGCAACATCTGGTATCTTTACACGTCCACTTTTATTTTTAACATTCAATGAGCCTGCGGACTGTTCAAAAGTAATCAGCTTATATCCTTTAGCTGCTGCCGCCGCAATAAGCCATGGATCTGCAACCTCATTTCTGGCCCAATCATTCAATCCTTTTTCATTGTAAAAACCACATTCCTGAATATACTGCATTACTTCCGCAAATTTAGGGATGATTTCCGGATCAACATGATTACAGATTTCAAAATCATCTTCTCTTTCAGATACCACTGCTTTAATTCATCTTCCCCTTTATCAATCTCAGCTTTTACCATATCAAGTAAAACAATATTACCAGCTTTTATCTCATCTTCGAAAGTTTCCCAGAATGAAGGAACCAGATCATAAGCGTAGAAGAATCTTGACGCTGTCATCAATGTATTCGCATCAATCAAGAATTTTTCTGATGAATTTACCATAAAACACCTCCAAGTCCGCTTGCAACTTCAGAAAATGTTTTGCTGGTAGTATTCGTTAATCGGTAAGCTTCTGTAAAAGAAGTTCTACCACTATTTACACTTTCGCATATCGCACGTACGAAAACGCCGTCCAATTTACTGCGAGCAACTCTATAATAATCTCCACCAGAACTCTTTTCCTGTTTTGCCTGAATGTACGCTTCAATAGCATCTGCTATCACCTTATTATATACATTCTGATCAATCTTCTTATTGTCTAAAGCTCTGCGAGCAATGACACTACCGCTGCAACGGAACATTCTGGCAAGTTCCTTAATCTTTTCATGTGTATCATCATTTGTATTGTTATTCCATTTTTCAAGAAACACTGTTTTTGGTACCATTAATTCTCCCGCAACTGCATTACAAGTAACTTCAATAGGTTTTATTCCGTTTGCAGAATATCTTCTGTCATTGTACAAATCGTTTTCTCCAATCCAAAGATGTACAACTTCATGGAACAAAGAAAACAATCTTCCACCTGCAGAATCAGCACCATTTATAAATATCAGTGGAGCCCATTCATTTACCATTGCAAATGCTCTAAATTCATTTACATCCAATGCACGATGGGTATTTTTACCAACAATGCCATTCATCATTACAACAATTCCGCATTCTTCCAGAAGTCCTCTTACCTTATTGAATGCTTCAGAAGGATTTCCACAATCCTTATACCATTCAACATTAAGCCCAAGATCCTTACGAATTGTATCTGCGATTACACTTATATCCGTAATCCCCTTTAAGCTTCCAATAACACTAATAGTATCGTAATTCCATTCTTTACGATAATTAACCATCCACTCCTGAACAGCTTCCATTTCATGAATAGTATCTATCAAATTTCGGCTCGGATTTGTCAATTCTATACTATCAAGTGTTCTGTATTCCAATAAACTAATCTGCTCAACTGGTGGTGTCTGTAAAAAGAAATAACCTAACGGAATATGAGATTTTTTGCTAAAATCTTCTATCTGATTAAAAGTCGGACTCTTCGTGCCATCAAGCCAATGCTTAATATTTTCTACAAGTTTTGTGCCCAACTTTTCTTCGCTGGTCTGGCTAAGTGCCCAACTAATAATCGCCGGTTGTATATTCACATTTACTGTTGGCATAATTCGTCCTCCTTTCGTCCATAGCTAATTATAGTATATCAAAAATTATCAAAAATCACTACTTTTTTATGGATTTCCAAAAATTTTCTATAGAAAATCGATATCTTGTCAGGCAGACGGATTACATTTCCGACTGCCATATTGACTAAATCAAATGATCCTGAATATAAATCAATGGATCTGCATGATAATCGAGATTTGCAACATTTTCCGTCCTGTGAGAACTTTCATGTGGACGAACTTTGCTGACTGAATGGTTCTGGAATTGCTGTTCCAGATATGCTTTTCCATAGTTGGCTCCCAGAGATTCTGCAGAGATTGTTATTTTTGCAGGTGCCGGAGAGAGGAGATCCACCTGATGAAGTCCTTCACGGTCACACATCTCCATGACTTCCTTCTTCAAATGATTCAGAAATCTTGTTGTGGACCGGTGCTTAAATCCGGCTTCATGCTCATGGGGCTTGCCCATGTAATCCTGCCGGTCAACTGCATATTTTCGAACACTGTTAATGACAATATGGGTATGAATGTTACCGGAGCCATTATGCCCATCCGTATGAGTGACGACCAGTGCCTGATAACCAGGAAAGTATTTTCTGGCAAAATCCAGACATAGTGCCTGTGCCTTTTCACCAGTGAGTCCACATTCTGTTGCGTCAGCAGGGTCAAAACTGATGATGTAATGGTGGCTTTTGATATCCCCTCTTTTTTGATTTTTGTGAAAAAATGTATTTGTCTTCTCACACTCTTTGTCAAAAGACATTGGGTCGCAAAGCAGTCCGTCCATATAGAATTCTTCTCTCAACACTTTTCTACCGGAATCATCCAGAAGCGGTTTTCCTGTTTTTTCATTGTGCTGAAAAAGCAGATATTCCAGTGCATCGGAATAATTCGCATTTCTGCTTTTAATGTGTTTGATGATGGCCATGCAATTCACCTGCCATTCGTAATACTTCTTTTCTTAAGGAAAACAGATCAGAGATACACTGCCGGATTTCATCTTTCATTTCCGCAGAAATTTCCCCGCCAGTGTTAAAATATCTTGCAATCTGATTGAGGTTCGATCCGATTTTTCCATATTCATTGACCAAATGTCTTAGTTCATCCATGTCAGCTACAACTTCGATCCTGTTTGTAATTTCCTTTTCAAAAAGTAATTTTCTCAAATACTCCGATCTGGAGATGCCAAGCATGGATGTCCCTTGATCTAAAAGAGCCATCTCTGCATCAGTAAGTCTTACAGCTACAAAATGTGGATGTGTAACATCTTTCCTTTTATTTGTTCTCTGCATATTCCTCCTTTCCATCGAAATGATTCATCACATAGTGATGTCAACATAGTTATAAATGGCTGTCCCTTCCATTTGTGCCTATGTTGCTGCGACCACTTTTTCAGTGGAAGCCAGAAGACATCTGTGATGTCGAAAACGAGGGCATGGGGCGCTGCAGGTCCGGTGGACCTGCGTTTAGCGCGGACCGTAGTGGAACGAAGACCGGAATCCCCATCAAGATGAAAACCCGTAAGTGGAACAGTTGCCAAAATGGCATTACTGTTAAACACGGGTGGATCTTGCTCTTAGAAAAAGAACCTCTCACTTATATGGGAAAAGAGAGCCCCTTATACAACATGGAAATGAAAAAACCTCGCTATGGTAGAAATATGATTTTGTTGATATAATCAGAGTGTGAAATGATTTGACGTGGAGGAATA
>NZ_JBNPLX010000020.1:0-68456 GCF_050313695.1 Bariatricus sp. SGI.161 | reverse complement strand
ATCTCATCGACATCACTAAGTTTTGCGTCAGAAGAAAGATTCATAGAATAATCCGCATTCTGGATTTTATCAAAACATAATTCCTCCATCTGATCTACAAGCGAATTGCAGGCAATACCATATATCATCAAAAGCATTCCCACCGCAGTACCTATGATTCCCATTACGGCACGCAATTTAGCACGAGATATATCCCGAAGATTGTACTGACTGTTAAATCTAAGATTCCCCCAAAATGGCCATTTTTCAAAGATGCAGTTTTTCCCTTGCTTTGGAGGTGCCGGGCGGAGCGCTTCTGCAGGTCTGACCTTTAATATTTTTTTACAGCTGAGATAGGCTGCCAGACTGCATACAATCACAATCAGTGCAGCGATTAAAAGGTATTCCAGCTGGAATCCACCCTCTAATCCCGGAACAATATACCATGTGGCAAACATATCCACCATAAACGGCGCCAGCAGGGCAGAACCAACCCATAAACCCGCCAATACGCCTGCAAGAGAAACAAACAGACTGAAACTGACATAATGTAGAACTACTTTATACCGCTTCATTCCCAGTGCATTTAGGGTGCCGATCTGTGTCCTCTGTTTCTTTACCATACGGCTCATGGCTGTTGCAATGACAAGAATCGCGATTCCGACAAAAACAATGACAAACATCCACGAAAAAGATTCATGCTGTGAAAGCTCACTGTTTAATCTTTCAATGCCCGGGATAGAATGTTCATCCACCATGGCTGCATATTCTCCATGAAGTGCCTTTGAAATTTCATCCTCATGCTCCAATGCTTTCCCATCCGTGGTGGTCACAAGCATCTGCGTATAAGGCATCAGCTTCGCCAGTTTTTCATCACTGATCTGTTCCACTCTCTCCAGTAGCATATCCTGCGTAATGTCATCAATGCTCATGCCAATTTCAGCAAGTGCATTCATTTGCTCATCTAACAGATTGGTTTCCTCTGCCACCTTCCTGGCAGTGATTTTTCCCTGTATAATCAAATGCTCCACATAATCCCGAATCGGGAATGCATCATACGACATATATACGAAAGCAATATTTTCTATGTAAATATCTGCATCACCTTCTGCCTGTCGGAATTCATATTCCGGACTTTCTATAAGCCCCTTTACTTTTCTTGTAAAAGTAATTCCATTGTAGGAAATGGTGAAATCATCCCCTACATTTATATTTCTTACCTCGGCAAAGGCCGATGTCAGCCAGATTCCATCCTTATCTGCAGGATCAAAAGCCTCTCCTTCTATGTAGTACGGCCGATTTACGATATTCTCTCTTTCCAGATAAATATCGACCTGCGCACCATCACACTCCGGTGCAGACCCGGTAACCGACATACGAAGCCCGGCATCCTTGACAAAATCAAGATTCCTGACTGCTTGTAAGTTTTCCTCGGAAAATCCTTCTCCGTAAATCCAAAGGTCTGCCAGATTACATTCTTTATGAAATTCTGCTCTCGCAGAATGCTGCGCAAGTACATGCCCTTCCATGCAGCAGTAGAGTGCCATCGCTAAAAATGCCAGCAGGAAGATAGAAAGAAATTGTCCCCAGTTGTGCCTCATCTCTCTTAAAAGCTTTTTTCGTAACATTACCACTCAACCTCCCTTACGGAAGCCGGGTGTTCATTCCTCTGAATTTCTTTTATTTTTCCGTTCTTCATACGGATGACCTTGTCTGCACATTTCGCGATATCCGCATTATGAGTTACCAATATAACTGTCTTTCCCTGCTCACGGCACAGCTTCTGTAAAAGTTCCAGCACTATCACTCCAGTTTCTGAGTCAAGTGCACCGGTAGGTTCATCTCCCAATAAAATCTGTGGGTTCTTTGCCAATGCTCTTGCAATGGACACTCTCTGTTGCTCTCCCCCAGACATCTGCGACGGAAATTTGTCCCTGCAATGTTCTAATCCAACTAACTGCAAAAGTTCATCTGCATCGCCTGCATTTTTTACAATGCTCTTTACCAGTGCAATGTTTTCATATGCTGTCAGGCTTGGAAGCAGGTTATAAAACTGAAAGATAAAGCCAATCACATCTGCCCGGTAGGAACCAAGCTGCTTATCATTCATGGAGGAGATTTCTTTTCCGGCTACTGTTACGATTCCTTCCGAAGGCTGATCCATGCCTCCTAACATATTAAGTACCGTGGATTTTCCTGCACCGGACTGACCTAAAATTACCACAAACTCGCCTTCATCAATACTAAAACTGATATGGTCTACCGCTATCTGCATTCCTTCTCCGGTTCCATATGTTTTGACAGCATTTTGAAATTTTACTATCATTTTTTCACCTTCAATTTTTCATAGGATACTTTACACTACCTATTCGTTTTATACGAAACAGGGAATCCCCTAATAGATTATTTCATCATCCAAGAATTCCCTGTTATCCATTTATAGCATCATTTTATTCTTCCATCACAAATGATCATCTGCTTGCATCCATGTGATTCCCACTACTTTTTTTCCATCACAAAGCCCGCTATTTTGCATTCCGCTCTTAATGATCTTTTCCACGGAGTTACTATCCAGTTTAACAGTAGAACTGTCTTCCAGTTCTACCAGACAGCATTGGCACACCCTGTTTTTATGATCACACAACTGATATGCGGTTCCTCGTTTCAAAGCCCCTATTTTTTCAAGGGCATCAACCGTTCGATAGACTGTTGCAATCCCTATTCCCGGATCTTTTTTAGCGGCAAGAATATATACTTCTTTACAGCAGCCGCAGCATTCATTCAGAATAATATCAATTAATATTTTCCTTTGTTTTGTAATTCTAAACCCCTGTTTTCTGAGACACTCTATCAAATAGTCTTTCTGCATAGGAACTGTCTGATAACCATTTGTATCTATGTCACCTTCTCCAAGACCGGGAAACCGAGGTTCTTTTTTTATTTTATGATCTTCCATGGCAATGTCCGCTGCAGTGACTGCAATTTTGTCCGCACTGTAAAGATTTCCCGGCTTTTTTATCCTTAATCATGCTTCGTATGATCATTCCTACTGCTCCTAAAAGTAAAACCAATATGATTGCTGTTCCCATAAACTCTGTGCCTCCTTACTATCCATTGCAACTGATTCCTATTTATGCTCTTATTTTACCGGCTACACTTTTCGGCACAGTAAGACTCTGGCTTTCCTTATAAGGACGGAACAGCAGATACAAAAAGCCAACAATGATGATACATGCCACAACTGTCCCGATTCCAAACGTTCCTGCCGTAATCAAAGTTCCGACCTGATATACACACAGGGATGCTGCATACGCAAGAATGGTCTGATATCCAATGGCAAACCAGAACCATTTTGCATTGTTCATCTCTCTCTTGATTGCTCCCATTGCCGCAAAGCAAGGTGCACACAACAGATTGAAGATCAGGAATGAATACGCTGCCACTGCTGTCATAGATCCGGCAAGGCTTCCCCAGATCTCTGCTCCGTCTTCAGCCACTTCTCCAAATCCGTACAGGATACCAAATGTTCCCACAACATTTTCCTTCGCTACAAGTCCTGTAATTGCTGCAACGGCCGCTTTCCAGTCGCCCCATCCAAGCGGTGTAAAGATCCATGCAATGGCTGAGCCAATCGCTGCCAGAATACTGTTATTCATATCTTCTACCATACCAAAGCTTCCGCCTTCGAATCCGAAGCCCTGTGCAAACCATACGAAGATGGTAGAAAGAAGAATGATCGTTCCTGCTTTCTTGATGAAGGACCAGCCACGCTCCCACGTACTTCTAAGTACATTTCCTACCGTTGGAAGGTGATATGCCGGAAGTTCCATAACAAATGGTGCCGGATCCCCTGCAAACATTTTCGTTTTCTTTAAAATAATACCGGAACAGATAATTGCAGCAATTCCAACAAAATATGCACTTGGTGCCACCCATGCCGCCCCGTCAAATAATGCACCTGCTATCAAGGCAATGATCGGGAGTTTTGCTCCACAAGGGATAAAAGTAGTTGTCATGATCGTCATTTTACGGTCTCTGTCATTTTCAATCGTTCTGGAAGCCATAACACCCGGAACACCGCATCCCGTACCAATCAGCATCGGTATAAAAGATTTTCCGGATAAACCAAATTTACGGAATATACGGTCCATAATAAATGCGATACGTGCCATATATCCACAGCCTTCCAGGAATGCAAGGAAAAGGAATAATACCAGCATCTGTGGAACAAATCCAAGCACCGCACCAACACCGCTGACAATACCATCGACCAAAAGACCCGTTAACCAATCTGCACAGCCGATGGCTTCCAGACCGGTCTGTGCTGCCGGGATGATCCATTCATCGAACAATGTATCATTGGTCCAGTCTGTCAAAATGGTTCCCACCGTAGTAACAGACACATAATAGACGATAAACATCACAACCGCAAAAATCGGAAGCGCCAGAAAACGGTTGGTCACGATGCTGTCAATTTTATCTGACACCGACATCTGTTTCTTCACACGCTTTTTATAACAATCTTCGATAATACTTCCAATGTAGTTATAACGTTCTCCGGTGATGATGCTTTCTGCATCATCCTCCATCTCTTTTTCACAGCTTACAATGTCTTCTTCGATATGATTGAGAAGTGCTTTCGAAAGTTTCAGGCTTTCGCGCACTTTTTCATCCCGTTCGAACAGTTTCACTGCATACCAGCGTTCCATACTTTCATCCACATGTCCCGAGATTGCCTCTTCAATATGAGCAATTGCATGTTCTACGCATCCGTCAAACTTATGTGCCGGCTGTATATTTTTTCCGCTTTTCGCAATTGCAACCGCCCTGCGAATCAGCTGGTCGATTCCTTCACCCTTAAGTGCGGAAATCTCAACGACCTTACAGCCGGTGTCTTTTGAGAGACGGTCTATGTTCAGCTCTTCCCCATTCTTTTTTACCAGATCCATCATATTGACAGCAATGATTACTGGAATGCCAAGTTCTGTAAGCTGTGTGGTCAAGTACAGGTTTCTCTCCAAATTTGTTCCGTCAATAATATTGATGATCGCATCCGGCTTTTCACCGATTAAAAAATTTCTGGATACCACTTCTTCCAGCGTGTACGGTGACAAAGAATAGATACCCGGGAGATCCACCAGTACGGCTTCCTCTCCCTTCGTTGTATATCCTTTAATTTTTCCTTCCTTTTTCTCTACCGTTACTCCCGGCCAGTTACCCACAAACTGGTTTGATCCGGTAAGCGCATTGAACAGCGTCGTTTTTCCACTGTTCGGGTTACCTGCAAGTGCAATTTTGACTCTCATATTCTCCCTCTTTCTGATTATACATTACAAATTATTTTTAGTTTTATCTAACCGATTTTCAAAAAAAATAAGTACTATTGTACCTCTACCATTTCCGCATCCGCTTTTCTCAAAGATAGCTCATACCCCCGGACAGTTACCTCTACCGGATCTCCAAGCGGTGCTACTTTCCTTATGTAGATTTCCACATTCTTCGTGATTCCCATATCCATGATCCTGCGCTTCACCGCACCTTCACCATGAATTTTCACGACCTTTACGGTCTGACCGCACTTTGCTTCTCTTAATGTAGCCACTTCTCATTCCCTCCTAGATCATAATCTTATTCGCCATTTCTCTGCTGATTGCCACCCGCGAATCTTTCACTTTTACAATCAGGTTTCCATTGATTTCTGATACAACGGTAACGAATCCGCCCATCACAAATCCCAGGCTTTCCAAAAAACGTCTGGTCTCATCCTTTCCGCCAATTTTTCTGATCTGAATCTCCCGACCAGTTTCAGCCATTGTTAACGGCATCATAATCCACCCGCTTTCGCTTTCTAATAAAAATTATCAGTTGCTTCTTACGATAGTTAGTATATTCTCACTTTAATTGCATGTCAATAACTATATTTGATAATATTTTTCATTAAAAAATAGTGCCTTTTCCATTCTTTCGGTCTTGAATTTCCTAAAAATGACTGTTACAATGAAAGCAACAGGAAGTAGTTTTAACTAACCAAAATTGAAAGGAGATAACATGCGACACAACAAATCTTCCGAAGATTATATGGAAACTATATTGATATTAAGCAGGAAATTACCTGTTGTACGTTCTATTGATATTGCTGTAGAATTAAATTTTTCCAAACCAAGTGTCAGTGTTGCCATGAAACACCTTCGTGAAAATGGCTGTATTGTTGTCAGTCAGGCAGGTTTCATTACATTAACGGATAAAGGAATGGAGATTGCTACAAGTGTTTATGAACGGCATCAGGTACTATCTAACTGGCTGATTTCTCTTGGTGTTGACCCGAAGACTGCCACGGAAGATGCCTGTGAAATGGAACACCAGATCAGTGATGAAAGTTTTCAGGCTATGAAGAAATTTATCGAGGAACATACCATTACATCTGATAAAAAAGAGGAAAAGGCGGCAGATTAAACCGTCTTTTCCTCTTTCTCTATTCTTTCTGTAATAATCCCCGACAAATCCCGCATACTCTGCAGACTGATTGCCAGTGTTGAAACATTGTGAAACATCGCCGATGTAGTCGGCTGTATCACGCTTCCAACTCCCAGGAGAATCAGGAATGTATTAATTCCTACAATCTTTCGATAGTTTCTCTGAATCCGTTTCATTAATGCATTACTTAAATATTTTAGTCTGACAATCTGGTATAGATTATCTGCGGCAATCGTAATATCCGCAATTTCTCTGGCAAGTTCCGCACCATCACTGATTGCAATTCCCACATCCGCTGCTGATAGTGCCGGTGAATCATTAATTCCGTCACCTACCATCAAAACTTTTCTGCCGGTCGCTTTTTCCTGCTTAATAAATTTTGCTTTATCTTCCGGTAATACTTCCGAATAATATTCATCCACACCGACTTTTGCTGCCACAGCAGCTGCAGTACGCTCACTGTCTCCGGTCATCATAACAATCTTCGTAAATCCAGCCTCTTTCAATACCCGTATGACTTTTGTACTTTCCTCTCGCAGGGGATCTTCTATACAGATCACAGCTTCCAGAATGCCATCTACGGCCAGATATAAATGCGAATAATCTTCCGGCAAATTTTCAAACTGTGTCTGATATTCATCACGAATCTGACATTTTTCATCGTCAAAAACAAAATGTGCGCTTCCGATAATTACCCGTTTTTCTCCCACATAGGAAGAAATTCCGTGGGCAACAATATATTCCACCTTTGAATGCATTTCTTCATGGTCAAGTCCTGCCTGTTTCGCCGCATGTACAACCGCTTTTGCCATAGAATGTGGAAAATGTTCTTCGAGACAAGCTGCCAACCGAAGTAATTCCTTTTCTTCCTTATCGCAGAACGGAACTACCATCTTCACCGTAGGTTTTGCCTTTGTCAGAGTACCAGTCTTGTCAAATACAATCGTCCTGGCCTCCGCAACGGCTTCCAGATATTTTCCACCTTTTACGGTAATATCATAAGTTCCAGCCTGGCGGATTGCAGATAATACTGTAATGGGTATAGCGAGCTTCAGTGCACAGGAGAAGTCTACCATCAATACCGATAGTGCCTTTGTTATGTTTCCTGTAAGAATCCAGGTGATTGCCGTTCCAGCAAGTGTCACAGGAACCAGCTTGTCTGCCAGCTTTTCTGCTTTTCCTTCGACAGAAGATTTCAGCTTTTCAGATTCTTCAATCATTGTGACAATCTTTTCATACCGGGAAGCTCCTGAAGCTTTCTTAACGAAAATTACAAGCTCCCCTTCTTCCAGGACACTGCCGGCATACACATAACCACCTTTTTCTTTATGAACTGGAAGAGGTTCGCCGGTAAGAGATGCCTGATTTACCATTCCATCTCCTTCTAAAACAACTCCGTCAAATGAAATGATATTTCCCATATGGATCACAATAGTATCTCCTTCTTTAATCTGTCGGGAATCCACAAGAATTTCCTGTTCATCACTTTTTAACCACACCTTCGAAACATTCAGAGCCATACTGCGAGCCAGATCTCCAACCGATTTCTTATGGGTCCATTCTTCCAGTATCTCTCCAATCCCCAGAAGAAACATGACAGAACTAGCAGTATCCATATCTCCTCGTATAATAGAGACTCCAATTGCTGTCGCATCCAGTACAGACACTTCCATTTTTCTCTTCGCCAGACTTTTTAGGCCTTCCCTCAGATATCGAACCGATTTTAATATTGTCCAAACTGTCCTGATACGATAAGGAAGAAACAGCTTTCCCGCATAATGAAGAGCTACCTTACGCATTAGTTTCTCCTGATATGTATGATTTAGTTTTCTTCCCGAATCAGCAAGTACTGTATCCGGAACATCCACGGACTCATATCGGAATCTTTGCAACGCCTGAATCAAAGGCTCTCTTCCGCCGTTAAAGCAAACGCAGGCATCGGCCGTCCGTTCATAAACCTTTGCCTGCGTGACATATCCCAGCGTATTCAGATAATACAACAATATATCAGCTTCCTCACATGACATATATTTCTGCATCAAATGAATACGGATTCTTCCCGGGATCTCATGCTTAATAATAAATTTCAATTATACTTCCTCGGATTTCGCAGCATCCTCACTCGAAAAGACGTCCATTTCTTCCATAACAGCTGCTTTCTCTTCCGCTGCACGTTTTTCATTCATCTGCTTTGCTTCTGCTACGATATCCTCTGCATTTTCCTGTATTGTCTCTGCCGTCTTCATAACACAATCTTTTGCGCGAAGAACTGCCGCTGTACAGATTGTATAAGCCTTTTTGGCATCCCGACCGGACAACATCTTAACACCTGCTGTTCCAAATAATACACCGCCTGCAAATATTCCAAGGTTTTTCAATTTAAAAACATCCATCATACTTCCTCCATTTCTGCATCTCAATCTCATATTTTGCTTATTTGTGCTTCTTTCCGGTATAAAACAACATTCCCATACAAAATACCATAGCCCATGCCCAAAACCTGTGCTGTTTCATTGTATCACCTCGTTTATCTGAAGTTTTCTCTATCATATCCTTACACTTGGTTGCTAGTCAAAGCTAACTGTTCTTAATGAATATTTTTATCAAAAGCTAGGACAATCTTCCATTCTCCATCTCATAAACCACATCTGCAACGTTCATAGTAGATTTTCTATGAGACACCAGGACAACTGTCTTCTTCCTGGCTGATTCCTTTAGAGATTTCAGAATAATTCCTTCATTTAGCGAATCCAGATTGGACGTAGGCTCGTCCATCAGAATCATCGGTGCGTCATGTAAAAACGCTCTTGCGATACCGATTCTCTGCTTTTCTCCGCCTGACAACGTATCGCCGAGTTCTCCGACTTCTGTATCATATTCTTTCGGTAGTGTCATAATAAAATCGTGGATGGATGCTTTCTTTGCAGCTTCTTCAATCTCTTCTCGTGTTGCAATCGGTTTTGCAATGGCGATATTGTTCGCAATCGAATCATGGAACAGGTGCGTTTCCTGAGTCACATAGCTTTCCATATCTCTCAGATGCCTGGTCGGAATCATTCTGACATCCTCACCATCTACCGATACGCTTCCTTCCTGCACATCCCAGAACCTCATAAACAGTTTCAGAAGTGTTGACTTTCCGGAACCACTGGCTCCGTGAATGCCTGTGATCTGCTCCGGCTGCAATTTCAACGAATAATTGTCCAGTATCGTCTCTGTCTCTGCTTCATTTATCACATATGCAAATGTTACATTCTCTGCTTCTGCTCCTGCAAATGCATGTTCCTTGCTCTCTGCGTCGGAAGATTCCACATCCCTCGGAATCTCTTCTACAAGCGGTATCTCTTCCAGAAGTGAAAGTACACGCTCACCACTCGCCAGTGTCTGGTTCAGATTGTTAGACAGGCTTGACAGTGCCACTACTGGCCCGAATGAGCCCATCATTGCGATGGTACAGGTTAAGATCCCTTCGAATCCCATCTCATCTTTTGCATACAGCCAGATGGTCAGTGCAAGCATTCCAAATGATGCCAGCAGGATAATCATGTTGGTAAATGATCTCTGTAATCCTTCGTTTTTACTCAGTGTTTCCTGCATCCCTGCCAGCTTTTTAGAGCGGTCAGACATCTGCTCTTTTCTCTGCTCTCCCTGTCCGTACTGAATTGTCTCGTCCAGTCCGCGAAGTGAATCCAGCACAAAGCTGTTCAGTTCTCCAAACTCTGTCCGGAATTCCATTCCCTTCTGGCTGCCACGTTTGCCATTCCACATCGGAATCGCAACACCAACAATCAGATACGCCGCCAGAGCTAAAAGTCCTGCCAGCCAGTGATATCTTCCGATAAAGATCACCATGATCAGAGATGTCAGTGTGGCAATGGCGATTGGAGAAATGGTATGTGCATAGAACACTTCCAGAAGTTCAATATCCGTTGTGATGATAGAGATCAGATTTCCCTTATCCCGTCCTTCCAGTTTTGCCGGACAGAGCTTTCTCAATGCCTCAAACACTTTATGACGGATGATTGCCAATAGTTTAAATGCGATAAAATGATTACAATACTGTTCCACATAATGCAGGATTCCACGAAGCACTGCAATCACGATCATCACCGTGATAATCGTTTTCACCGGGGTAAATACCAGCCACATATTGTCTACCGGAACAATCATTCCGGCTGCCCCTGTCAGAAGTCCATGCACGATGACCTGTCCTGCCAGTATTGTCAGGAAGATTGCACACAAGTAACCCACTGTTCCAAGGATGATTGCTGCCAGCATGATATGGAGCAGAGGTTTCACCAGTCCGATCAGGCTTCCCATGATCTGGATGGCACTTCTGCGTTTTTTCGTTGTTGCTGTATCATTATTCTGTGTATGATGATTCACTTTACTCATTACGCATTGCCCTCCTTCCCATAGTTTTCCAATGCCATCTGGCTTTCATACAGATGTCTGTACACACCATTCTGGCTCATCAGCTCTTCATGCTTTCCGCTTTCTTTGATTTCTCCGTCCTTTAAGAAATAAATCTGGTCAGACTTCACGACATTTGCCAGTCGGTGGGAAATCAGAAGCACCGTCTTTGTCTTTGCCAGTTCATGGACAACATTCATGATCAGTTCTTCACTTTCGATGTCAATATTCGAAGTTGCCTCGTCAAAAATATAGACTGATGCATTCTTTAACAATGTCCTTGCAATCACCAGTCTCTGGCACTGACCGCCGGACAAATTGCTTGCTTTTTCCAATAACTGTGTCTGCAATCCATCCTGCGTCTGTAAGAATCCTAACAGATTGACTTTCTGAAGGACAGCTTCCATCTCTTCTGTGGTCGCATCCCGTTTTGCCATACGAAGATTCTCTTCCACTGTTCCCTTGAACAGATAACTGTTATGACGGACCAGCACTACGTGTTTCATCAAATCCGATTCATTCACTTCCGAAAGAGGAATCTCTCCGATTGTGATCTCTCCTGTATATCCCCGATTCTTGGCTGCCAGGATTCCGGCGATCGTACTCTTGCCACATCCAGATTCTCCAACCAGTGATACAAAGCTTCCTGCCGGAAGATTTAGGTTGATTCCTTTTAAAATCTCTCTGTCTTCTTCGTAAGAGAAATGAACATCTGTAAGTGTAATATCTAACGCTCCGTCCAGCAGCGTTTTTTCTCCAGCCTGTGGCTCCGGCAGATCTAATATCTTAAAGATCTTGTCACTTGCTGCCATACCATTCATTGCAATATGGAAGAAAGAACCAAGCAGACGGAGTGGCAGGAAAAACTCGCTGGCAAGCAGGACGATGCACAGCGTTCCGCTTACAGAAATATTTCCTTTCAAAAATTCCGATACAGCCACTGCCATACCAATCGCTGCCCCGCCATATGCTACAATATCCATCACGCTTGTGGAATTGAGCTGCATGGTCAGCACCTTCATCGTAATCTTACGAAAGTTCTGGGATTCCACATCCATCTCGTCTGCTTTCTGCTGGTCTGCCTGATAAATCTTCAATGTGGTAAGTCCCTGTAAATTCTCAAGGAACGAATCTCCCAGTCCAGTATAGATGCTCCAATACTTATTCAGTAATTTCTTTGCAATCTTCTGTACCACCACGATAGAAATAGGGATCAGCGGTACACAAATCAGCAGGATCACACTCGCTTTCAGGCTCACTCTGCAAAGAATGATAAATAAGGTCAGTGGTGCGATCAGGCTGTAAAATAATTGTGGAAGATATTTTCCAAAGTATGTTTCCAACTGCTCCACACCCTCAGTTGACACCTGTACGACCTCCGAAGAGGATACCTGCTCACTGTAGGAAGCTCCCAGCTTTAACATTTTCTCATAAATCTTTTCACGCAGAATCCGCTTTACATCCACACACGCCAGATAGGAAGACCTTGCTCCCATCCGTTCACAGATAAATCGGATCACCACAACCAGAACTAAAATCAATATTGTCCGCTCAATGATCGGTACGGTTACTGCCCGGTATACTACCCGTTCCAGTAAATCTGCGATAGAAAAGACTGCCAATACCTGCGACAGGAGGGCTGCCCACTGCCACAAAATCGTATACACGATATACTTTTTTGCGTGGGACAACAGCCCCACCAGTCTTGTTTTAATCATAAGTAACTCCTTACTTTTTCTTCTCTTTGTTGCTACACACCAGATGCCAGATAGCAAGCACCGGATGATACAACAGCATCCTTGGTCCTGAAAACCGCATAACCTGCCTGATCTGTTCTCTCATCTCCGGCTTATAACAATGTACCTTACAATTCGCACAGAACGTTTTTTCTTCCATAAATGGACACTTCTGGCTTCTTTGTTTTGCATAATTCGAAAGTCTTTGACAGTCAGGACACATCTGCCCTTCCTGTCTTTTTTCTTTCGGATGTTTTTTTCGGCAATACAGCCGGATCATCTCTTCCACGACATACTGTTCTTTCTGCCGTTTCTTTTCTACTTTGTCCATCTTACTCTACGCTTTCTGCCATTTCAGCTTCAGGCTTTTCTGTCTTAACTCTTAAGAAGAAGTATAACAGGTGGCATACCCACACAACTGCGATACAGATTCTTCCGATTGGTACATTCTTCATGCAGATAAAGCCGATTGCCATGACTACCGTTACCATTCCGATAATCTTGCATTTTGTTCCCATTGTCATGGCTCTTTTCTGAACAAAACTGTCCAGATGTTTCTTATAAAGATTCGTTCCTACGAACCAGTCGTGCAGTTTCTTAGAACTCTTTGCAAAGCAAAACAGTGTTGCCATATAAAACGGAACGGTTGGCAGGATAGGAAGTACAATTCCTATCGTACCAAGTCCCAGACAAAGAAATCCAAGCACGATCCATACTACTTTTAAAGGATTTTTCATCTTCTTACACCGCCAATACAAATTTTCTGCCATCAACCCTTGTCACACCAAGTTCAATGCCATACAGCTCCCTGATACTCTCTTCCGTAATCACTTCTTCCGGATCACCTTCCACCAGCACTTTTCCATCTTTCATACCGATGACATTATCCGAATATGCGATTGCCTGATTGATGTCGTGCAGTACCATGATGATGGTAATTCCAAATTCCTGATTAAGTTTTTTAACCAGTTGCAAAATCTCAATCTGATACCGGATATCCAGATATGTGGTCGGCTCATCGAGGAACAGAGTCTTTGTTCCCTGACAAAGTGCCATTGCAATCCATACACGCTGACGCTGTCCACCGGAAAGTCTTGACACTTCCCTGTCACGATATTCTGTCAGATTGGTTACTTCCAATGCCCACTGGATCATACGCTCATCTTCGGCACTGTCTCCCTGCATCATTTTCTTATGAGGGGTTCTTCCGAATGCCACCAGATTCTCAACAGTGATATCGTCTGATGCACTGTTATACTGCTGAACAATCGCAACCTTTCTGGCGAATTCTTTTAAGTTCAGGTTCTGGATGTTCTTACCCTTGAGGAAAATGTTTCCCTTTCTCGGATAAAGGTTTTTCGTCATCAGGGAAAACAGAGTAGATTTACCACATCCGTTTGCTCCCATAATCGTTGTAATTTTACCTTCTTCAATCTTCAGGGATACGCCCTTTAAGACTTTATTTTTTCCATAGGAAAAATGCAGGTCTCTGACTTCCATCGCAGGCTTGTCTGCCCACTTATCAACCTTAGATTTTCTTTTCTTCTGTTCAAAAGCTGAATCTTCCCGAATCAAGTCCAATTCTTCTGAGGTCAACTCAATTTCTTCGTAGTTACTTCGCATACTTCTTAGACCTCCTTAACAGAATGATGAAGAATGGGCCTCCGACCACACTCATAATGATGGATGCGGATACCTCATACGGAGCGGCTATCGTTCTTCCGATGGTATCTGCTAGCAGGAATGTAAACGCTCCGAACAAAGCACTGAATGGTACTAATGCCTTGTGGTCACTTCCTACCAGAATTCTTCCGATATGTGGAACAATCAGTCCTAAGAAACTGATTACTCCGGCTACTGCCGTTGAAATACTTGCAAGTAATACGGCAATCAGTGAAATCACGATACGCATTACATTAACGTTGATTCCAAGGCTTCGTGCTGTCTTATCTTCCAGTGCTAACAGATTGCACATCTTCGTCATAATCAGTGCCAGAATCAATCCCACAATTACATACGGCACTAATGTTTTCACATCATCCCAAGTTTTCATTGTAATGTTTCCATTGACGATTGCTGCCACGCCGGACATATTTCCGCCGTTCATAGAATTTAACGCACTGGATAAGCCGGTGAACATTGCATCGACTGCCACACCGACAAGGATAATTCTTAAGGGACTTAATCCCCCTTTCCATGACAGGCTGTAAACTAAGACAAATGCAATCACACCGCCAAGAAATGCAAATAATGGAGTGAAAAAAAATAAAGTCGGTGCAAATGCGGTAATGAGTACCGCCGCAAAACTTGCTCCACTGGAAATACCAATGATTCCCGGATCGGCAAGTGGATTTTTTAATACCGCCTGAAATAACACACCCGATACCGCTATCGCAGCTCCGGCTAACATGGAGATTACAATTCGTGGGAATCGTAAGTCATAGATTGTTGCCACGTCTTCATTGTACTTTACAAATAATCCTTTCAGTAGTTCCGGGAAGCTGACTTTCAGGCTTCCGATATTCACTGCCGCAAAGAATAATGCAACCAGCAATACGATCATTACAATAAAGGAAATGGCTGCTTTTGCTGTTTTCCGATGCTTTCTTGCTTTATCCTGACCGGAGAGGTTCTGGACTTCCATTTCAGAAGTCTCAGAAGTATTTTTTAATTCTGTCTCTTTCATCTGCCCTCTCCTTTCTACTTGCTCTGCTGTTCGTTGTATTTCTCAGTTGCGTCAGAATCCTTTGCTTTCTTCTGTGCATTGTCACTGGCTTCTTTTGCTTTTGCTGTATCTTCATCACTTTCCGGATAAAGAATCGGCTGTAATTCTTCCAGAGCCTGTGGATATTTGAATGTAGCACTCATGCCGAAATATTCATAAGTAAGGTCATAAACTCTGCCGTTTTTCACCGCATCGAAATGCTGCCAGATGTCATTCTCCGCAAAATCTTTATTGAACATCTCTACCACCTGATCCGGCAGTGCATGTGCGGCACGTAAGATAATATCCGGCTCTTTGGTTTTCATGTCCTCAGTATTTACGGTCAAAAATTCCTGATCGGTGTCAGAGTATACATTCTCGCCGCCTGCCAGTTCCACCAGACTTCCCACATAGGAATTCGGTGTTGCGATAATATAAGAACCAGGAAGTCCCATCAGGATCATAACCTTCGGATGGTCTTTTCCCTCATTCTTTTTCTTATAGTCATCGTAAAATTCAGTAAATTCGTCCACCAGTTTCTGTGCCTGATCTTCTCTGTCGAAAATCTCACCCAACTCCTGAATGGAACGGTACATTCCCGGCACACTTCTAAGATTCAAAAACGCCCAGTCTGTATCGATTGCTTCATATTTCGGCTGCAGATCACTCTGCAATGACACCGGACTTAAGATCCAGTCTGGATTTAAAGAAGATACAATCTCCATATCCGGACTCATGGCTGTTCCGACTGTCTCTACATCTTTGTATCTGTCGGGAATTGTGGATACGGTACTACTGCAAACGCCTACCAGATCCAGTTCCAGCTTGTCACAGATATCTGCGGTTGCCGGAGAAGTCGCTATGATTCTTGGGCTTTCTTTCATCGCCTGTACCTTTTTCTTCGCTGCTTCCACGGCTGCCTTTTCGTCCGGATCATCTATCTTCAAAAGGGACTCAGCATCTTCGTCAGAAGAATCCTTTTTCGCAGATTTACTGTCAGAGGACTTGGCATCTTCCGTTTTACTGTTAGAAGATTTGCTATCGGATGCGGAATCATTACTTGTTGGCTTATCTGTACTGCTCTCCGTCTTTGCATTGGAATCACTGCTTTTCTTCCCCTGACTCTGGTCTACACAACCTGCCAGAGAGAAAATCATGGTCATGGCAAGGAGGACAGCCGATGCTTTTTTTAAACGTCTATTCATCATCGTCCTCTGCACCTCCCCAACGTTTCCAGTTCTTGCGGAAGAAATAGATTACTCCGGATACTGCTCCAAGCAGAATCAGACCTGTTACTACAACTGCCAATGCAATCTGGAAAATCCGGTTGCCGGAAGAAGTATTTCCGCTGTCGGAATCGCTGTCACTTGTTCCATCTTTAGCTGTCGAAAGACTCAGTCCCTCTGCGGAATTCACTGCATTTTCCGTATCCAGCGAAGAGGAATCACTGCTCGGTTTTGCAGCTTCTGTAATACTGCTTTCCAGTTTCTTTGATGTGCCGGAAGAACTGCTGTCTGATGTGCCGTAGCTTTGAAGTGAGGAACTTCCAGAACTCAAACTGCTGTTTCCTGTTGATGAACCAGAGCTTTCCACCGTTCCTGATCCGTCACCGGATGTCACTGATGTTCCATCGGAACTGCCTGTTACCATGGTTGCATTCATATCTGTATTATTGCCTTCGCTGTAATTACTTGGGTACAGATAGAAAACAACATCTCTTCCCATCGGTTCTACATACATGGAACCTCTGACTACACAGTTTTCGCTCGGCACACGCATACAAACATCTGCGGTTGTACCGTTGCTGTCTGTACCATTTCCTGTTACGCCGATCTCGGATGGTGTTGACCAGCCGGAATCACCTACATTCTGTACCTGAAAGCTATGTCCACTGGTGTAGTCCATCAGACTCATGCGGAAAGTCAGATAATAAGCTCCATCGTCTGTTACTTCCAAGATACCATTGCTGTATACACAGCCTTCTACCATGCCCTGTCCTGTTGCATAAGAACTCTCTCCACCGGAATCTTCGATTACTCCGGTAACTGGGTGTGCGTAACATCTGTTGATCGCACAGCTATACACTGTCCCGCTTGCGGCATAAGCCTTAACAGCAGGAAAGCCTGCCATTAAAGTAACGGCAAGCACACAAGTCATAATGGCAGACAATATTTTGTTTTTCTTCGCTGCTAATTTCATTCCTTATCTCCTGTTATAACTTTTCAGAACCCTACCCATACATTCGCAAAACCGCACGATGTCTCGTGCTTTCTCGCTGCTTTGCAGCTAATTTTGCTCATGTATGGAGCGGCGACTCTATTCGAGCCGCCTTACGAATAAGAAAAGCTGCTACTTACATGCAAGCATGACGTATCAGCTTTTCTTATTCTAAAGGGTTCTGAATAGTCACCTTTTTGCCAAATCACTACTTATTATTTTACGTTTGCTTTTTTCTTTCTGTTGTACTCCATGATTCCTGCCAGTAAAGCGACTCCTCCGAGAAGAAGGATAGTTGCCCACAGGGTATTGTTCTGTACAACATCACCAGTCTTAACATTGGATGCTGATTTCAGGCTGGAACCTGATCCAAGGCTGGATGTTCCACTCTTCAGACTTGAAGAACCACTTCCAAGTGAGGAAGAACCAAGTGTGCTGCTTCCAAGTGAACTGCTTCCGAGGCTGTTATTTCCAAGTGAGCTGTTTCCAAGTGAAGAGCTGTTGTTGCTTCCGTTGGAGTTATTATTGTTGTTATTACCATTGTTGTCGTTCTTGTCAAAGTCTGGATCATCGGATGTTGTTGCTTTTAATGAAGTCCAATCCAGTTTCAGGAATACTGGCTGTGTTCCTGTACCAGAGCTGATAGCGTCCATGATTGGAACGAATACCTGTAACGGAACATATCCATCATCCAGAGCTTCCGGAATAAGCTCGAATGTTACTTCATCTGGATAGTTTGTTCCGTACTGGTCAGAAACCAGTGAGCCATCGCTGTTCTTCTGATAGCTGTCAACTGTAACATCAGCAAGTGTTCCCTGCGGATTACCATACTTATCAAGTGTATAACCTATTGTAAAGTATTTGAGCTTGCTTAAATATCCAAGTTTCTGTCCTACTGTCAATCCGTTGAAGTTCAGAGTAATGTAATATTTGCCATTCTTTACTGTCAGCTTAATTGTATGGTTGATTGCTTCATTTGACATAGAATAAGTATTCTTGTCTACTTTCACCATTGTTCCATAGATAGAGTAAACTCCATCAGCAAGGTTCTTGATATCCAGTTTCCCATCACTCTTCTTTGCTAACTGCTGGATTGCTTCTGTCAGTTTTGTCACCTGATCATCTACCAGTTTCTGTGATGCAGAATCATTATCCATTACATTCTGTGCTCGACCTACTGCACTCTGTAATGTTGCAAGAGAGCTTTCTGTATAAATGTCTGTCTGGCTTAAATATGTCTTTGCTTCTGCAATTTTGCTTTCCAGTTTGCTCTTATCTACAACTTCTTTTTCTACCAGTCCGTTTAATGCAGTTGTCAGAGATTTCTCTGCTGCTGCAACTTCTGACTCGGTTGCCTTTGGATTTGCTGCAACATTCTCAGCCAGTGTGATTGCTGTATTCAGGACTGTCAGACTGTTGCTTTCGTAAACATCTGTTTTTGCTGCTTCAGCCTTTGCTTTTTCGATCAGTGCATTTAAGTTTGTCTTATCAACAACTCTTAAACTGTCAAGTGCTGTCTGAAGTGCTGTAACCTGTGCCTGAACTTCTGCCTTGGTAGCATCTTCTTTTGCTGCTACTGCCTGTGCATTTGTAATTGCTGTCTTTAATGCTTCTAATGTTGCAGATGTATAAACAACATCTGTACGGTTTGCTTCCGCTGTTGCTTTTTCAATCAAAGCATTCAGTTCTGTCTTGTCTACGATCTGAGTTTCTACTGCATCTACGGCTGCCTGTAAAGCCTTCACCTGAAGATCAATTTCTTTCTGTGTAGAATTCATATCATTGTAAACATCCTGAGCTGTCATGTAAGCCGCATTTAAAGCGTTCCAGTATTCGTCAGCAACATCACCCTGCTGCATACCGGATACCTGATTCAGAAGTGCTTCGATTACACTGTTGTCTCTCTCCACTCCTGTCTCCTGTTTGATGTTTGCCCAGTCGATAGAAACTCTGGCAACCTTTGTACCCTGTCCTTCACCGATGCTTTCCATAACTGGAACATAAACCTCTACATAGAACAGGTTGTCGTTCAGTTCAATCGGGATTGATAATTTTTTCGGATACCAGTTTCCTTCTGTATTCTTGTCGTAATACTCAGAGTTCTTGTCATTAAATAAATCGTAAACATCTGTGTACTCTTCCAGAATTGTTGCATCGGAAGCTTCATATTTTACCGGATAATTATATTTGTTGTATTCAACCGTATCCATATCTACTTTTTTCAGTTTGTACAGATAACCTGTCATTCCGGCAAACTGCATGGACTGGAAATTCATCTCCAGTGTTACTTCACCCTTATTTGTAACTCTTACAATTCCGGTCTGAACCATGGAAGCATTTCCCATAGAATCTTCATCGGATGTTGCGTTGAGCAGTTTGATCGGTACGGAATATGTACCTTCAAAAATCTGCGGATATTTTTCAAAAAGATCACTCTGTTTGTTCTTAACAACAAGTGCTTCATAAGAAGAGGTCAGCAGTTTTGTCTGCTTTTCTACTTCTGCTTTTGTTGCATTGACATCAGCGGATACTTTCTGAGCAGATTTGATTGCTGCCTGGAAACTGTTCCAACTGTTGTCTGTATAAGTACCGTCATTTATCTTGGTCAGTGCATCTTTGATATAGCCATTTAATTCTGTCTTATCTACTGCATCGTCCAGGCGAACAAGTGCTTTCACCGCTTTGTCCAGTTTGTCAACCTGTTCTTTCATTTCATCTGCTGTCGCATCAGATTTTGCTAATACTTCTTCAGCTTTCTTGATTGCAGACTTCAGATTCTCATAGCTGTCTTTTGTATAATTTGCTTCTGCATAATTATTTTTCGCATCGGAAACTGCCTGATCCAGTTCTGCTCTTGCTTTTACTTCTTCTTTCATTACAAGACCTGCTGTTGCTGTATCCAAAGCTGTTTCTGCCGCTGTGATTTCTGACTGGAATGCCACTTTATCTGCCTGAACGCTTTCTGCTTTTGCAATGGCATCTGTGACTGCGGCAAATGAATCACTTGTGTAATTCTTCTCTTTTAATGCTTTTGCATCTTCTAACTTCGATTCCAGATCAGAAGTTTTAATTTCCTGTTTTACTGCAGATTTTAAATCCAGATTTAACAGGAGTTCTGCTTCTCCGCTTTCTGTTGTTACTTTTACTTTATGATTTTCTACATTTGCAGGAAGTGCAACTACAAGTCTGCCTGCGTCTGTATCTGCATCTACATATCCAGCACCTTTTCGATACTGCATACCGGTAATTCCGTCCACGTACAGATAAGCAGTTACATTACCGTCTTTATCTGTATATAAACGAGCAGATTTTAATCCCGCATTCAAATCATTTGCTGTTCCATCCTGATTGGTAAGTGTTGCCTGTACTTCATAAACGCCTTTTTCCATTGAAACGGCTGTTGACATCGGTACAAGTGCATCTACTGCTGACTGAAGGTCTGCGGATGCCTGATCTGCATTTTCTTCTGTCACATTTCCTTCCTGAGCAGCGATCACTGCCTGAAGGTCTGCCCAACTTTCTGCTGTATAATCTGCTTCATTTAATGCTTTGGCATTTTTCAGAACTTTATTGTATTTATCAAGTCCAGTTGCCTCTTTTAATCCGCTGATTGCATCAGAGATTTCTTTATCTAATGCTACGATTTCAGAATCGTTTGCAGATGTTGTTCCGTCGATTACCTTCTGAGCTTTTGCTACTGCATCAGATAATACTTTGTAAGATTCCTCTGTATAATTGTCGGCTGCATATTTAGATGCTTTGTCAACTGCTACAACTAAAACAGATTTATCATGAGTCGGCTCGTTAATTTCTGCTACAGGGGTTAAACCAGATAAAGTCATAAATGCAGTTCTGCATCCTTCACCAGATCCAGGAACTTTATGCTGAAGTTCATCCATGATAGGAACAAAGAAGTTCAGATATACCCCGTCATCTCTGTCTGCTGATTCCGGAAATTCGAATCCAACCGTCTTTGGATAATACAGATCATACTGTTCTGCATAAGAATCCATATCTGTGTTTCCTGAATCATTCAGATAATAACTGTAATAATCGAGTGGTGTATATTCGCTTAATACTGGAAGCCCATCTTCTTCTGTCTGCTCATTATTTGCCCAGAAAATGCCATTGCTATATCCGTACTTACCTCCGATTGTAATTCCCTGCGTATCAAAGTAAATATGTTTCTTTCCATTTTTAACTACTAAACGAGCGGAATCATTTACAACTGCCGAATTGCTCATAGATAATCTATCCGGCTGCTCCTGCTGCCACATAGTAACATTAACATTATATGTTCCGTCCTGAATTTCTGAAATGTCTACTTTATCTGCTTTTTGTGTAATAGCGATTGTATTATAAACACGAGTAGTACCTGTTATAACCAGTTCATCGCCTTCCATGTGAATAGTTCCATCATCATTTTTATAGGAAGACGAATCAAAATACTCTATCGGATTAAACATTTCATTTACTGGATAATACCATTGAACTTCTATTTTGCTCGTATCCCAGTCTTCCGGAATTTTTACTCTTAATTCTACCGCTCTTGATGGGATAACCTGTGAGTCATTCATTTTTAATGACAAATTATAGATCAATGCTTTTGAAGCGTTTCCTGCTAACAAAGAATAATATTTGTTATATTCACTAGCTTCATCTGATGTTTCCTGTAAAAGTTCTGCTCCAAATTTTGCTTTACTATTAACTGTGTAATTATCTGTTACAAGTGTAACATCACCATCTGTCAATTCGAGTTTTTCTTTCGGTGTTGTTCTTACTCGCAATTCTCCATAGTAGGTACCATCTTCTGTTTGTATCTCAACCTGTTTTCCAAAAATAGCTTCTTCTAAGTTTTCGTATTCAATGGAAAATTTTCCATCTTCCAAAATATTGTCTGAATAAACAGAAATATACTTATTCTTTTTTACTTCTCTCGAATACGCATACATATATTGGCGATATGAAGAAGTTGAAGGATAAGTACACTCGCCTAAATCCTTAATTTCTTCAAGTACTCTTATTGAATCAATGCTACTTGTCTCTGCTGTAACAGTAACTTTTCCATTCTCAATTTTTGCTTCACAAGTACCACTAAACAAATCATTTGCAGTTTTTTCTTCTGCTACAAATCCTGTGAAATCCGATGAATCTCCAACACTGGTTACAACTTTAGAAAGCTCCAATCCAATATTTTTATAATTTTCTTCGTTAATCTCTTTAGCAACTACTGCATTATTTACATCAAATGTAAATTTTCCGTTTACAATTCCGTACATATAGCTTTCCAAGTCATCATCTGTTCTTCCATAACTATAGAAAGCTTTAGTATACATCGTTCCTTCCAGTGTATCCACATCAAAAGAATACCACGACACACCCGTTGTTGCTTTTTCAACAGAATAATTTTGAATGTATTTATCATTCCACTCTTCATTAATTTGTCCTTGTTCCTTCAAATATTCCGTTGCCTCTGATGGATTTTCCTCATTATTAGCAATATATTTTTCTGGAATATTAAAAGTTCCCATAGGTGCATTCGAAGGTGCTATATCATCTGAAATTACACCCGGTTTTGAGAACTGCAAAATATCAATTTTTTCATAATTTTCAATCTGTAAGGTTACATGATATGTTCCATTATCATTCTTTTTTACTAGTGCAACATTATCCATGTAATCCTGAACTGTACCCGAATAAGGCTCCTCCGTAAGCAGTTTTCCAGAAGGTCCATAAAAAGTCAGTGGAACAACATATTCATTTTGGTTATCTAACTCTGTATTTGCGGTATTTGTTTCTTTCTGTTCACCAGCAAACGCTTGTATATTCATACCGCCAAGTAACATACTTGTACTCAATACAAAGGCTAATATCTTTTTTATTTTTTTCATTTTTCCTCCGTATCAAGTAAAACAAGCTGCTGCACTTTTTGGTAAAGCAGCTTGCTTTACATACATATTTACTTATTTTATTTTGCTGTGATGTCTGTAAGTTTCAAATATCCTGTTGCGTTCATCGGCATACTTCCAACGTATGTTGTGAATTTACCAGTAATTACACAGCCTTCATAAATTGTAGATGCATCTAAACCTGTGAATGTGAAGTAGTAATCTGTTACGCCATTAGTTGTAGTCTGTTTCGGAGTAACTGTTTTTCCATTAACTACCATTTTTCCTAAATGTCCAGTCAGACCTAAATATGTAATCTCATGAGTATGAACAACAAGTGTTGCCTCATCATCTGCAATCGTAATTTCTGCACGCATATCATTGAGTGCATCATCTCCCATAGATGTTGTTGTACAAGCTGAGTTCTTATAAAGATTCTGCTTTGCTGTGTACTTACCATCTGCTAATGAATCTGCAGCAAACGCTGTAACTCCCATTGCCAGTAACATTGTTGCTGCTAATAATGTAGCAACTAATTTCTTAATCTTTCTCATAACTGTAATCCTCCTTTTCTTGTCTTGGTATTAGCTTTTCGCTAATAAATTTTTAGTTATGATTGCTTAGAGTTCCGCAATATTATTTTCGGTTATTTGCGTCTAACTCCACATCCAACAGATACCATAATCCACCACACCTGTCAACACTATATTCAAATGATTTGTTGCCCAAATAGCAACAATTATAGCGATTTTTCTTTTATTTTTGTTGTTATTCAGACATTTTTTTGTGCAAAAAAGCCGTTGTTGATGGTATTTTATCAACAACGGCTTTTTATTGAATTTTTTTCTCATTTTTGTTGCATATTTTGCACAATGATATTTTTTCTCATTTTGCTTTTTTATACCCAAAAAAATAACATCGCAGTGCTTTCCGGCATGTGCATCTCTCCCACGTTGCAAGTTACTGTAATCGGTACACTGCCCATTGTACCTATGCCAGTCCATTTATGCATTCTGCATGCTTCCATTGGAATTCTTACACGATTATCCTCAATCTCTGCTGTCTCAAAGATCTCGTTATGCTCATACTTCAGTGTTTTCAACCTGCCCGCCATCACCTTGCCATTCGCTCTGGAATGTGCCGTCATTTCTTTCAGCTTCAGTTCCAGATAACTTTCTCCGTGATTCTGAACAATTTCTGCTGTTTCTTCAAATCCTCTCATTGCCATAGAGTCTCTGCTCTTTCCCGACTTTTTATTCATACGATACAAGCGGAATACAACCGGATGCCTTTCGCATTTCTGCAGATTGTTCTGTATCTCCTGATCCAGTTCATTCTCTCTTCTTTTGTATACTGATTTCTTTTCTGCATGTGCATTGATCATCAATTCCAGCATATGAATGTCGATGTCTTCCACCATAACATCTATTGTTTTTTCTATCTCCTCCGGTCTCGCACCGATTTCTTCTAGGTATTTCTGAAGATTCTCGTATAACTCCACATACCTGCCCAGCCATTCCTGGCCTTCAACAGTAAATTCCAGTGTTTCTGTCAGAATCCCTCTTTCTATACAGTTTTTAAAATATCGGTTTACCGTTGAACGGTTCACGTTATAATATTCTGCGATACTTCCTTGTACTCCACGTTTCTTTTCCACCCTTGAAAGTCCCTGTAAATATTTTAATTGGAGCATCGTAGGTCTGTTCTGTCGTTTCAGATGTTCACCTTTTTCCATATTGTTTCTTATCTCCTTCTTTACCATACATGTATATTCAATTCCCGATAATCGATTTGCAGCGGTTTTTGGTCAAAACGGGTAATGGCAATGATTGCCACTGCTTCGGTAATTGGGATGCTCGTATTAGCGGTGTAGGTAAAAATATCTGTTGGGAGTTGATAAACACATTTTTCTTTTTTTGCCTGTATCCACTCTTCCTCTCTCCGATACCACACAAAACCTAAGGATTCCTCTTTTTTCGTTCGGAGCAGAAAACAGTTCTCAGACTTCTTAATTCTTAAAACAGCAGAATGTTCCAGTTTCTCATACTCGGCTGCAAGAAACCTTGGATTACGTCTTTCCGGTTCATAAAGTCCAAATGCCATCGGGAATTCTCCATCCCCATAAAAGGTATACAGATCCATGTCGTCATAAACCCTGTCATATATATCTCCATATTGCATAAAATTCTCAATTCCTTTTAATCCTTCCGGACTGATATAGTGTTCTACACGACACGCATCTTCCTGCGCCCGTTCCTGATCCATTCCACTTACCATCTGGAAAAACTGCGTGAGTTTCTCATGTCTGGCAAGGCAATCCATCCCCTCCAGTTTCCCTTTTTCTGTCAGTCCCAGATTACCATTTCCCGTTTCATATAAAAAACCTTTTGTTACCAGGCTTCGTACCAGTCCTGCCGCCTCGTATCCGGTTATCCCTGTTGTTCTGGCATACTCTTTTGATGTAATCTGTCTGCCCTGTCTCCATGTCCGATAGACATATTCCAGAAGATCTTCTTCCATCTCCCCTCTGCCCTTTGTCATATCAATATTTCTGTTTTCTATCTTCTTCATTGTTACACTTCCTACCTGTTTTTTTATGCATTTCCTTTTATCCGATATCCGGTATTTCCCGCAAAATTTTCTGTCAGTGGCGGAATCTTCGCATTGATGTCTGTTTTCTCGTTTTCTAATTACATTTTTGGTTAGCCATTCCAAACCGTTATATTTTTAATTATATTGTTCTTTTTTGAAGTTTGTCAATGTATTTTAATTACCTGTTTCCTTTAATTCTGACTGGTCTGTTGTCTGTGCATCAATGCAGACCGCATGGATGGCAAATCGCTTGCTGTATCCATTTCCCGTACATGTAGAAAGTGTCAGTATCTTATTGCTGGATTGCGGCTTTACACCTGTATCAACATCAGAATCTTTTATCATTTGGTCGATAAACTTCTGATATTCTTCACCAGGCTTGTATCCTACTTTGTATACATCGCCGCCGATGACTGCATCCTCATAGGAGAAAATCTGATAACGGTAGGCAGTTGTTTCGGAGTACACAGTAAAGTATTGATTCTCCTGCCAGAAGCCTTCGTCCTTATATTTCTTCAGACTTCCGAACATACTTCCATCTATCATATTGTGACCGTAAATGATGTTGTAATAGTCTGAAAAATCAGATTTGTTGAGACCTTCCAGAAAGATACTTCCTGCAATATGATTGTTGCCATGCAAGTCAGTTCTTAAATATTTTTCATTGTCACCCGAATGCAAAATCGGATAATTAATTCCAAACTCGTCCTGATTATCAAAACGTATCCAGCCGATGACATCCTGATTCTCGGCTTTCAGCTTGTCAAATTCTACCTTAACGTCCGTAAGCCACCAGTCTTTTTTCTTCTGCTTTCCATCGTCCGGTTCGGATTCATCACTGACATACTCCTCTGCCAGTTTCTTATAGCTTCGTGCTGTCCACAAACGGTCTATGTATGGAGGAAGAATATGATAAAGTGCAGTCCCAATCAAGATAATTGCAATAATAATAAATAATAACCAATGATATGATTTTTTCTTTTTCATCTTTCTATTACATTCCTTTCAAGACATTACTTTTTCCTCAACAACTCTGTATTCTATGACTATTGGTTAGTTTTGTCTAATCATTATACAATATTATTTCTTAAAATGTACATTTGTACTTGAGAATGTTTCTCGTTTTCCAACTTGAGTAATAAAATTCCAGCTCGCCTGTTACTTCATTACCTTTATACATGCTAATCCAATTCTTGATACGACTGAATACACTTTAGCACTTCAATTATCAACTCCTGGTACAAATCCTCATCAAATCTTCCATTTATCAAAGAGTTTTTTATCAGCAATGGTCGGAACATCTCTAATATCCGTTCAGTAGCTACATGGTCTCCCATCTTCGCCCGGAACAACACTTCTTCAAAATTCATCATCTTGCACCTCCCATCCATTTTCTTATCTTACGGATTGCATAATAATAAATCCCTTTCACCTTGTAAGGTGGCAAGCCATTGATCCGACTCATATCATCAAACGTCCGTTCCTCAAACACATGCTGATAAATCAGTTTTCTCTCATCCTCACGTAGTAAGAGCAATGCCTCCACAAGTTTCTGATCCTTCATCTCGTCCCATTTCGGATAGTCCCCATCTGCCTCTTTTAACAACAATTCTTCACGATATTTCAGTTCAAGGCTTTCTTCTACTGAAATGCCCATTTCTTCCATTGTCAAATCCTCTGCTGGCATTTCATTCCTGCTAATCCGCAGCATCTTTCGTAAATAATTCTGTCTGGCTCCTCGAATCTGCGCCAGTATGTATGCAGTAAACTGATTCTTAATCTTGGAACCGGTATATGTAAATTTATCCAATTGTTTATCCTCCTGTATTTTGATTTCGTTTTTCTTTTGAAATCCCAGAAGGCGGGGATCGACACCGTATTCCATTATTCGATAAAATTCGACAATCAAAAAGAAAGTCGAATCGGTTTATACCTAATTCGACTTTCCAGATTATCCATACTATTTCATGTGCTAATCCACATGTTATTAAGGCATATTCTGCATACTCACCAGAAGGATGTTCCACATATTGGTATAAGATTTTTTTAATAAGTTCTTGCTATGCCTATACCGATCTGTGTAACTCAATCAGACTCTTCTCCCAAATAACTTCCTTATTCTCTATTCACTTAACGCATTATATTGCTCTATCGCACGCATTTTAACGCATTTCATATACTGCGGAACTAGAGTAAAATATATGCGTTAAGTGAGGTGATGAAAATGATGGTTAAGAAATTGCTCGGAGATCTGGTCAAAGAAGAACGTCTTCGCAGGAATCTTTCACAGAATGCTCTGGCTGAAAATGTGCACGTTTCCTTACGCACAATATCTGATATTGAGAACTATAATGCTAACCCCAGACTTGAAACTCTGAGTCTATTAGCCAAATACTTGAATATTTCGCTTGATTCCGTCATCTTCTACGACAAGCCACCTGCCAATCCTTATATCGAACAGATCATTTATGAGTTAAATGACTGTACAGATGAAGAAAAAGATCTGGCTTTACATACGCTCCGTGGACTCCTTGACGGTCTCCGAAAACAAAAGTAATTCCTTTCATTCTCCACTTCACCATTGTTTGATTATAGAACGGCCATTTATGAGCGACTTATGAGCCAGTTATGAATGACTTATGAATCGAAAAACTTTTCGACAAAATTCGAAGCAGCCCAATCAAAGGCTGCTTCTTTTCTATATACCTCGGAATGCATCCAATGCATTTGAGATATTTTTTATAATATGTTCATCAAAAGCAATCGGTTCTTCTTCTGAACCAGACAAATCCATGACTGTCTCATCCAGATTTGTTTTTTCTGTAGAAACAAATTTCTTTTCTGAGATTGCTTCTTGAATCTCTTTCTTTACAATTGTTCTAATCAATGGCAATAGGGAAGACTTGTCCGGATTCAAAGAATCAGTTCCTTTTCCCTCGCCAAGATAATGAAGCACTGCGCTGGCAATGAAATCCGCCTTGTCTTCCGTATTATTTAAAATCTCAACGACTTTTTGATGGGAAACATTATTTTTCTTAAATCCAATCGTGAATTTATTGGGATTCTTTTTGGTCACAACAATCACTTCCCGTTCTATTTGCTGCTCTCATACATACGATACAGGAGATCATACCCTTTTGCATTGGCGCATAGGTCATCAATGAACAGATAACGTCCCAAACGGTCAGATTTCTCTAAAAATCGCCTGAGCAGAATAGAACCACCACCAATGAAAACTGTATAGGCAGATTTCGTATCCACACCACGTTCACGGATACTATTCAGAAGATCTGTCACATAGTCCTGTACCATGTTCTCAACCGCCCGGACTACATACTCATCATAAAATTCTGTTTTCCCCCGAATGATGCTTTCCACATCCACTTCTTCCAATAGCATGTCATATTCACTGTTGACTTTGGAAATGATCTCATTACACATAGTAATGATGCCCTTTTCCAATGAATCACAGTAATCCATATCTGGCTTTCCTCTTCTTAATAGCAAATAATCTGTTGTGAATCCCCCAACATCAATTCCTACTGCTTTCGGAGCCTCCCCAATCTTATCTATCTTTGTCATCATGGCAGCCAGGTCCTGCACAAAAGCCCTCACATCTTTCATACAGAGATGATATTCTCTGCCACAGTATTCCACCCGAAACACTTTTCCATCACCCTTAAAATATTTCTCATACTTGTCATACAGCTCTTTGTAATGCTTTGGCGGAAGTCCGATTGGAAGTTCGATCTGAATCACATCATCTGACTGAATTTGTGTCTTGTCTTCCAATTCCATAACAATTGCAAACAATGTCAGTACAAAAAATCGGGAATCTGAAGTCTTATCCCTCTGATATGGGATACGACGTTCGCTGAGCGTATAATACTTATCCTGATACTGCAGATATATCTCGCCCCTTGCAGGCTTCTTATCCATTTCTGTCAGCCCTGTCGTGAATACATGATTGCAAGTCTTCATATTACGGTTGCCATGATCTACTGCTACTCTTAATTTCTTAATCATAAAATGATCACTCCTTTTTCTTTCTACTTACTCTGTACGTACTACCTACGTAAAACGCAACCACTCCCTCAAAAATATGAAAAGGCACCAGCAATAGCTGCCGATGCCATCATCCATTATCCCATCTCTATTTTCCTCTCCAGTTTTCCGTGCACCAAATACCGATAATTTCGGTTCGAGTTGACACAGGTAGAAAGCGTAACGACATGGTCTGTGTCCGTAACTTCCGTTCCTGTATCATAAGCAGCGAAGGATAAAATTCTTTCCAAAAAGTCCTGAAAATCTTCCTGCTCAGGAAACCTATAAGTATACCCCACACTTCCTGTTCTTCCTGCATAGCAGGATACGATCCGGTACTCTAAGATACCGTCTGGAAGATAAATATAAAAACAAGGATACTGCTCAAATAAAGATTTTTCCTGATATTTATCTAACGTTCCAAACATACTTCCATTCTTCATATTATGACCATACACAATCGTATTACTGTCCGTGAAATCCGGCTTATTATGATAGTCGATAAAGATACTACCATTCTTGTTTTCCTGTCCGTCAAACATATGATGCAGATAAAAAGAGTTATCTTTTCCCTGTACAACCGGATAGCTGACAGAAAGTGCCGGTATCTGGATCCATGCTACAACATCCGGATTCTGAGCCATTAATCCTTCAAAATCTACCTGAAGGAATGTAAATCCTGAATCATCTTCTGGATCCGGATCATTTTTACCCTGCTCATCTGTTTCTGGATCCTGTACGTACTCCATAAGTTCTTCATACGTACGATTGCCTTTCTGATACTCCAGAAAAATTCCTATTAATTTGCCTGCAGCAAATATAAATATAATGAACGATGCAATCATCATAACCAGTAGTGGTACATTTCTTTTACTTTTCATAAACCTTCCTTTCAAGAAAGGCCAGAGCAGAATACTCCGACCTTCCTGTTTCTATAATCTTTGAGACATTTTATCTGTCTGATTTATGTACAAATCATAATATAGATCATCTATCCCTTTGATTTGTCCACGCCATTCTTTGTTTTCATCCGTATCCCACAACATTCTTTTCACGGGCAAAGAATATTCCTTACAAAGTTCGTACAGTTTTCTGCACCCACTTTGAATGATTTCCCGTTTTTTCACCTTATAAGGACACTCTCCAAACCTGTTCCTCTTCGTACATTCGCTGCATTTACCATACTGTCCATCACAGGCAACCGGCATTTTCTTATCCATGTCAAAAGTTTCATATACAAGGTGGAGATTTCTTTTGGAAAGGCTGTCTAGAATAGGGCGGAGATTCCGATGCTGGTTCACTCCGGGCACACATAAGAACGTAGCTCCGGACAGATAATGAGCAATGGTTCCTTTTAAAGCACCTTCTGTCACATACACTTCTTTCGCATCCAGATTCCCTATTACATGAACGGGGCTTCCGGATGAGACTCCATATTGGTAATTTACACTGGAGAGCCAGATATACTTTCTGGAATCTGTCACATGATCCAGCCGGATCTGAAATCCCTGGATCAGACCTTCCATGGAAAGAATCGGGATTAGGAACCCAGAATTTTTTGCTGAAAAATGAATCGTCCATTTTCCATCCTTATCCTGATAAAATCCCGGCACTCCCTTTACCGTACATCCTTTTTCCTGTAGTTTCCTGGTCAGACTTTTTAATCCAAAGAGAGGAACGCTCCGATATCTTTGTGCCTCGATCTGCTCGTCCGTAAGCCCTCTCGCCAGCAAGTCTTCCTTGTGCTTTTCTGATAACGTAAGATAGGAAAGCAGCATGGAATAGGTACGGTTGATATCCGCATCCGATGCACGGTCACTATTTTCGGGAATCTCAGGCTCCGGCTTTTTCTCCGGAATCTTATAATCATCCCGGTATTGGCCCAGGTTTAATGCCTCCCGAATCTGCCGGTTTGCTTCTGCCTTTGAAAGTCCATATAACTTGGCGTATAAATCCAGCATTCCCCCCTGCTCATTGCAATAGTTACAACGGAAGACGTTTTTCTTGATATTAACATTCATCTTTCCTGTTTTATGGTTACAGAAAGGACAGTCCACATCATAGGAACTAGGATTTTTCCGACGCACCTGCAGATTCAGTACACGCACCACATCGCGGATATCGTAATCAAACCCTGACATGTCATACATCCATATTCAAGCCTCCTTTCCCCCGCAGCCAGATAGCTGACTGTGGGGTCTTAACAGGCAGAATCCACTATCCTGCCATTGGTAATGCTTTATTTAACAAAAATTTAGCTGCAGCCGAAACCGCATTGTTATTCCCAGAATAACTTCTGGCAAACCACTCTAGACTTTGTGGGCTTTCTTTTGCCACCTGTCCCATGGTCTTGCCGCCATATTTCCCTTTGCCCGGAATCACAACCTGCACCGCCTGCTCATAAGTCATGTGCTGCAGAAGTTCTTCCACAGGCAGGGAACCGTCTATCGCATTTTCCGCTGTACCTACCGCCATGGAATTCATTCCCGGCTGCTGGCCATAGGTATTTTGCATGGATGGCTGACCGATGATGGAACCATTTGCCTGTGCCTGTTGAAAAAACTGTCCCATCATGCCAGACTGTGTCTGCATCGGCGGAATGGAACCACCCGTCATCTGCCTTTCAGTCTGTTGATACGTATTTTCAGTCGATTGATAATCAGCCCGATTCCCGCTATAAGGACTCTGCACAGTTCCTGAATTCTGAGATGACTGCGTAATCTGAATCCCGGCATCCACCTGTTCCAGATCATTTTCTTCACCTACATCCGCAAACTGAAGTCCAAACCCGGCATCTGACAGTGCCCGTCCGACAGCAGCCGTTTCCGCAAGTTCCAGAAATTTCGCTCCAAAATTCGGATCCTCTGACCGGAATTTCTGTGAAAATGCGTTGGCAATGAAATTGTCCTCCGCATCACACTTATCCAGATAGATTCTCGCTTCTACCAAAGCTGCATTTTCTGAAAAACTGCGAACAATACTGATAATTTTTCCCATGGGATATACCAGACGGAACCAGAGTTTCCGGTATTTCACATCCAGATACAGCTGATCTTCCTGTCCTTCCTTTTCCAATCTTCTTGCAAGTTCCACAGGATTAAATCCTTCCACCCGGTTGAGTGCTGCAACAGCTTCTGATTTGTCATATAAGATTGATTTCATTCGTTCTGCTCCTTTCGATTTCTGTCCAAAATAAAAGCAGACGAAAACCCTACATAGAGTAATAGTCTGCATTTCTCTGAGATTGTAATATTTCTTAAAATTTTTATACTGCAAGTTTTAACTGTTCCATTTCCTGCGCAGGCTTATTCCGGCTTTGATACTGGTCATAATAGCTGCAGATTCTCTCTGCCAGCACTGTATTTCTCTTACCACTGTCATCGGTATGAATCGCCTGACATACTGCGTTCCAATCCCCGACCAGATAGACTTTGGACTTGGCCCTGGTCACTGCAGTATAGAGAATGTTTCGTTTCAGCATAACATAGAATGCCTTCACCCACGGAATAATCACCACCGGACACTCCGATCCCTGCGATTTGTGAACCGTAATCGCATTTGCATGTTCAATCATTTCCATCTGTTCCAGCTCATACTCAATTCTCCGGTTCTCCGTAAACTGGATACTGATCTTAGGGTTTCCTTCCTCGTCTTCATCAAAATCCAGAATGGTTCCCATATCTCCGTTGCTGATAAGTGCAGTATTTTTATTTTGTATGATCTTATCCCCAACCCGGAATACGTCTTTTCCAATCACAAGTTCCTTCTTTCCACTGACTGGTGGATTAATGATATCCTCCAGCGTGCGGTTCAATTCCACCACACCAGCTGCAGTCCTTACCCGGAAAGGGGTCAGGATCTGCACCTGGTCGAGACCATTTCGGATGACTTCCTCTTGATAGAGTCTCTTTACGGTATCTGCAGTTTCTTCTGTCCCTTTGCAGGGCACAAACACAAAATCATCGCCCAGGATCAGGTTGGTTTTTCCCTCCTGCATCAGCTTTGCATTCACTGGTATGCTGCTTGTGGCACCCTGACGATACACAAGGTCAAGCACTGTGACCGGTATCAGCCCACATTGGATAAGCTGACGAAATACATCACCGGCTCCCACCGAAGGAAGCTGGTCCACATCCCCCACAAGAAGGATTCTTGTATCCCCTTTGACTCTCTGGAAAAATTCATAAGCCAGCCGCATATCCACCATGGATGTTTCATCCACATTGACAAACCCTGCCTCCAGATAGGCAAACTCAGCCGTATAATCTTCTCCCAGAAGCCCCAGTGCCATATGCATGGTCGAGGCGTTCTGATTACCCGTACTTTCTGCCATCCGTCTTGCGGCTCTGCCGGTCGGTGCCATTAACTGCACTTCAGACTTACATTTCATGCCGTGAATATAAAGGATTACCTTTAAAACAGTTGTCTTTCCGGTACCCGGACCACCTGTAATGATGCTGATAGGATTCGCAAACACCATCCTGACCGCCTGTTTCTGCTTTTCTGACAGTGTAATTCCCAGGACTTTCTGCGCCTGTACAAGTTCAGTTTCCACATCAAGCGATTCCATAGGATAAAGAATCCGCCTTGCAACCATGGCTGCGGTCTGTTCCTCTGCTTCAAACTGGCGGAAGGTATAGACCTTTTCCCCATCTAATACAATGCTGTTCTGCATGACCAGACGGTAGAGTACATTGCTTACATTCTGAGCAGTCACCGCCTGAAAAGTCAGATCTTTATTCAGCACTTCCAGTGCCCGTTCTGTTAAAATTTCCTGTTCCAGATAAAGATGTCCTTCCTTCATAGCCTCATTTAACACGTAACTGATACACCCTGAAATACGCATGGGATCATTCAGAGTCTTTCCAAGTGCCCTGCCAATGTTATCCACTGTCAGAAATCCAAATCCCTTGACTGCACATAACATATATGGGCGTTTCCGGATGATATCCACAGATTCATCTTTAAATGTCTGCAAGATTAGATTCACTTTCTTTGGTGTCACTTTGTAAGGAGCCAGAAAGGTCATCAGCTCCCGAAACACCCGGTTCTTCCCAAAGGAATCCATAATCCCACGGAGTTTCTTTTCTGAAATTCCCGGAACGGAAAGCAGTTTCTCCGGTGTTTTTTCAATGACTTCCAGCGTATCCAGACCAAATTGATGATAGATGGCTTCTGCCGTCCTCTGTCTGACGCCTTTTATCGCACCAGATGCTAGATAGCCAATGATTCCTTCTTTCGTCCGTGGAACAATTTCCATAAAGGATTCCACCTTATACTGCAGGCCATGACTTCCGTTTTCCCAGGCTCCTTCCATTTCCAGTTCAATCTGGTCTGTAAGCGGCAAATTGTATCCCACGGCAGTAAAGCCGATCATCTTTCGGGATGCCAGATACTTATCCCTTGCTGACAATGGCACGGACGTATCCTGGGTACAATAGAGTGCTACAGTAAAGCCATTTCCTTCATTCATATAGATCTTATTCACATATCTGCATCGCATCTTCCACATCCCTCCAGTTTGAATCTGCCAAACATTATGCAGCCTCCTTCTTTATACGAAACGTTCTGCTCTCAGTTGTCTTCGCATATTCTTCATAAATATCGGGATGCTGAATCTTCAGCTTTTCCATCTGCGCTTTTCCGATCTGTGTACGTTTTGTCGGATTATACGTAACCCGGTAACAATTCGTACCATCCTTTAAAATGGCTTTGCATCCGGCTCCTAACTGCTCCACAAAAGGCACACTGATTGCACGCTGCTCCGCTTCGATCTCTTTTTTTCTTTTTTCAATTTGGGATTTTTCCTCTGCCAGAGCAAGATATCTTTCAAGATTTTTAGATTCCAGACATGATAATTCGATTTCCGGGAGACTAATGTCCGCATATCCCACAGATCTCCGAATACTATCTAAAATGAGGTCTGTCTTTCCGTTATACGGCGGTTCCTCATGTTTTTCAACATATTCCTCCCAGAAGAACGCTTCCTGTTCTATTAGGTCTTCTTCATCCATCAGATCACGCTCCAGATAACGGAATACAAATTCATCTTCATTATTCCCATACAGACATGCAATATAAGCTTTCTGCATGTTCATGACCGACAGATAATGTTTGACCTGGAGCACATAATTATCCGGAATTGCATCATCATCCCATTTCTTACTTGCATTGTAATTACAGGTCTTACATTCAAGAATTCCGTATGTGCCATCGGGAAATAAAATAAAAAAATCCACATCTGCAAGCATGAACGGATACAGGGGATGCCGGAACATTTTTCTTACCGGAAATACCTTCAGTCCTGTCTTTCTGACAAAAATCTCTGCGACAAGATCTTCCAGCCGATGTCCGACTTCCTTTGCAACCCAGTTGTTTTCTTCTTCCTCCGGAATAGCAGGCAGAATCCCCACCTTGTTGTTATATAGATCCCGGATTGTCGCAAACGGGGAGATTCCCATAATAGCCGCCACATCACTGCCACCAATTCCCTTTTTACGGTAATCAAGCCATTCCTCTCTCGTAAGTCCACTGATATCCACTACAATCTCCGGTTCATAATTCAAATTCAGTCCTGTCATTCTTTATTTCCTCCTTCTGATTTTTCTTATTGCCTTACCATTTGATTGCTCCGTCTACATCAAACTCTTTCCAGTCTAAAGCCAATGCACGGGTAATCTGTTCTTCCAGATTAATGATTGCTGCTCCCTGCATTCCTTCACAGGCTGCAAAGAACGATGCTTCGTTCATAGCAAAATAAATATCATGTGCAGTGCAGGGTCCGTTTCCTTTCTGGAACTCAAACATTTCCGCCACATCATTGATCAATTTTTTTCGGATTCCCAGGCGTTTCATCAATAAACGAATACAATTCAGCGGATGATGGATTTCAATATCCATCAATTTCGTTATATCTGAAATTGCATCCTGATATCTGGAACAGAGCATTCTTAAATTTGCCAGAAACTGTGTCATATCAGCACCGCCGGTATGCGCCAGTTTAATTGGACTGCCAAGACTGATCGTCCTGCCACTGCTGGAACAAGTCAGCATCGGATACAGATTTGCTCCGCTTACTGCAACATCTGATGTCGTAAGCCTTACAGCGGGTGCAATGATATTATCGCTGATGCCATGATCACTTAAAGCATCCCTGTAAGTATCCAGAAGTTCCTGATTTCCCCCAAGTTCCCACATTGCGGAAACAATGGAATGATCGAACATTCCGGAACCTTCCACGTAACTGTTTCCCGGAAAATTGGTATTCAGAAACTGCATGGTCATTTCAAATACTGCCCGCATATCCAATATGCTGTAATCATGATGATCTCCACCGTGAACTGCAGATACTTTTCCATCTGCAATCTTAATCAGAGCATCCCCTTTCGCTACCTTCAGGCAGTAATTCACTACCTTCGCATAATTTGCTGTTTCCAGTTTTCTAAGCCCGGAACCAGAAATTCCTGCCCGATCCAGAATTGTCCGGATCGCACAGGTACGCACCGGATAGGTCTCACCCTTAATTTTTAAAGCAAGCTGGGTATTATTCTCAGTATCCTCCAGGATCTCTTCCCAGTTTTTTCCTACTGTATCCTTCATTTTACCCACTTCCTGAATAGCCGGAACCAGTCGCAGTGTTCTTGTAGGCTTACGGATCCAGGAAGATTCTTTTGCTCTCTGTGCTAAAAATTCCAGCATCTCCTTTGGGTCTGCAAACGTCGTCTGATACGCATCTGCAAAAATTCTTGTTTCATTCATGTGTCTTTCCACCTTTCTTAAAATAAGTTTTATCCATAAACAGCTCAAAGCTGGTTGTGGCTGCATCATCTGCCATTAAACAAATAAAAAAAGGAATGAAAAGAGTATTTCTCCATCCATTCCTAAATCTCTGGTATTTTACCTAATAAAACAAAAAGCATCACTACCGCGATACACACCGCATAGTGACACTTTATACAAACATAAACAGCTTATGCCAGACAGGAAGTTTTTCTCTGCCTGTTGATTCCGGGATTCGCACAATCCCAGAACTTCCCTACAAGGGAATGCATAAAAAATAAACTATATCAGTATAGTAGCACAAGATATTGTTTGTGTCAATTCTATATATACTATATATTGTTTTCTGTAATAAAAACAATATGCTCACCCAGGAATTCTTTACATGTCTGTTTTACCTTTCCGTACTGCTCACTGTCTTTCTTAGCAGCTCCTGCACACAATGCAGAAAGGGGACATCCCTCACAGTTGTTCTGCAAGGCTTCTTTAATCCATTCGATTTCCTGTTCTGTTCCGATTACTTTCATCTGACTCACCTCTATTACATCATACCCCGAAATCATACACATAACACATCTTTTTACTGATAACTTTTTAAATAAACGTCTGCAATCCGCCAGATTCTGTGTATATGATCATGTATGTTGTATTATATCCGCAAATTACGGATATAATCAATAATATTATCCTCTTTACTTTTAATACACCTATTTTAATCCGTAATTTCACTTTCGTAAATAGATTAAAATAAAGAAAACGAGGTGAGAAAAAATGGATGAAAAATATATTGCAGACCGAATCACAGAGCTGCGCCTTAGAAAAAATGTATCCGAATATCAAATGAGTCTTGATCTTGGTAAAAATAAAAGTTACATCCAGAATATCAGCTCCGGACGTTCTCTGCCTTCCATGAGCCAGTTTTATGAAATATGCCGTTATTTTGATATTACACCACAGGAGTTCTTTGATGAAAGGATTCATAACTTACCTCTTTATCAAAAAGCAAACGATCTTTTAAAACAGTTGGATGAGGATGATATGATGGCGGTTATATCCATTCTCAAAAGATTAACCTCCAAACATCCCTAATGATTTTTACAGGCTGCCTTTTATGGCAGCTTAATTTTTTTCCAAAATTCTTCCAATCTCCAAAATTTCATGACTATTTCTAAGTAAATGGGCAAGACCCAAGTTGTACCTTGATAATTGCATACACCTCTCAGAAGATTGATATAGGTGCTGCAGATAGTGCCTGCATTTATTGCGTGCCTGCAGCTTTAAGATTACATAGTAACGCCTTCTACGTGGCCTGGAAGGGCATAGGAACTGGATTCTGAGAAGTTTTACAATATAAAAATTGAAATTTACAAGACAGAGAAAGAAACGTATAATAAATGCAAGAGGATCAGTAAGGCTATACGTTTCCAATGCTGTCTTAGAAAGGAGTATACATGACAGCAAAATCTACACATGAATCAGCTGCTATAAAGTCATGTGGATCAGATACCTATTCCGTTCAGGATATTGCCGTCATTTTAGGAATAAGCAATAAATCTGCATATAAACTATGCGAACAGAATTTCTTTATTTCCAAACGAATCGGCAGAATTATTCGGATAAATAGACGATCCTTTGAGGACTGGCTAAATAGCAAGTCAAATTAAAGGAGAGGTAACGTATGGCTACAATACTTAAACGTAAGAAAAAATATTCTGTTGTTTATTACTACGAGGATGAGAAAGGAGAAAAAAAACAAAAGTGGGAAACATATAATACCCACGCCGAAGCCAAAAAGAGAAAAATTGAAGTAGAGTCGGAGCAAAACAATGGAACCTTTATTCCACCAAAGGATGTTACAGTTCGCGACTTTCTTTATGATTTCGTAAAAATTTATGGTACGACACACTGGGCTTTATCTACTTATGAATCTAATTGCTCTCTGATTGCAAATTACATTAATCCAATCATTGGCGACGTTCCGATTCAAAGTATCAATCCTAAAGTTGTGGATGAGTATTATCAGACACTTAAAAAAACAAAATCCGTTGTTAAAAGAAACCGAACGCCTAGAAGTGAATATGTAACTCCAGGTGTTATCAATAGCGTACATAAACTTATGCGCTGTGCATTTGATCAAGCTGTGAAATGGGAATTAATTTCCAGAAATCCATTTCCGTTAGCCAATCGTCCAAAAACGACCTATAAGAAAAGAGATATATGGGATGCAGAAATGATTCGAAAAGCACTGGACGGATGCAAGGATCCAAAACTTTATATTGCAATAAATCTTGCATTTGCGTGTTCATTACGTTTGGGAGAAATCATTGGACTACAATGGGATAATGTACATATAAGCGATGCTGATATTGCTGCTGATGATGCCCATGTGATGGTTGTTCAGGAACTTGCCAGAGTATCCAAGGATGCCAGACAATTTCTAGATGAAAAAGATATTATTCAGGTATTTCCATCTATGATGAACGGTACAAGCACAAACCTGGTATTAAAAAAGCCCAAGACAGAATCCAGTATTAGAAAAGTATGGCTTCCAAAAACTCTTGCATATATCTTGAGAAAATGGAAGGAAGAACAGGATGAAGTAAAGTCTTTCTTTGGTGATGAATACTATGACTATGATCTGGTTGTTGCTCTTCCAAACGGCAGACCGAGTGAAAGCAGAGTTATTGAAAAGGAATTTAATAAGCTGAAGGAGAAACTTGAACTTCCAAACGTAGTTTTCCATTCTCTGAGACATTCCAGTACCACATATAAGTTAAAGCTCAATAAAGGCGATATAAAAGCAACTCAAGGTGACACAGGACATGCACAGATTGATATGATTACAGATGTATATGCTCATATCCTGGATGAAGATCGTAAGATTAATGCTCAGAAATTTGAGGAAGCATTTTATTCAAGATGTGATTTAAGATCTGTTCGTCCTCCTGAATATGAGAACAATAATCCAGATTTGACAAATGTAGTTCAGGCACTTCAAAATTCACCGGAACTGACTGCTATGTTGAGCAATCTTATTGCCCAGGCATCCACAAACTTCAATAAAGATTAGGATATATCCTTATTAGCAGAATATTAGCAAGGAAAATTTATTAGCAACCTATTAGCAAGAGTTCGAATCCTGTTTTAAGTAGTTCGCCCACCAATTAGCAGAATATATACTTTTATGCATATGATAATTTGACGCAAAATAGGATATTATTTTTTCGGTACAAAAGAAAAAGTACCGGGAATCCTTGATTTCTCGGTACTTTTAGCGTTCCAGAGGTGACTTGAACACCCGACCCTTCGCTTAGGAGGCGAATGCTCTATCCAACTGAGCTACTGGAACACTTGTATATTATAGCAGTTTATTCAACTGTTATAAGCTATTTATTCAATTTTGGTGGACGACCTCCGACCACTTAGGAGGCGCTTGTTTTATCCGTTAAACTAAGAGGACATTACCGATTTTTGGCTTAAACACTGGGTTTTCAGCACTTTGGTTCGGTAACCGTTTTATGATTTTCAGCTAATTTTGACTAGCTGGATATCATCAGATTATTCATTTTATTAACAGTAGAGCATCCGCCTGAATGGGGAAAGCTTCGTTGTTAATTTTGTCTCTTCCAGAATCGATTCGAACTCAAAGTTCTTTTTTCTGTTTTCCCTCAGGGTTCAGCCGCGGCTCCTTCTTAGGAGGCGGATGCTCTATCCTGCTGAGCTACGGAGACGTATATGAAATTTTAAGGTGGGGTCCTCCCCAAAAGGTGTCCGCTCCTCGTTCTCTTAGGAGGCGAGTGCTCTATCCAGCTGAGCTACGAAGACATATCCGATTTTTGGCTTAAAATAAGGCTTTCTGGCACTTTTCAAAGCTTCCGGATCGGTAACCGGTTATTCAATTACTTATGCTTTCTGGATGAATTGCTCCATCCAACTTTCCTCGATACATTCGCCTTTGGTGGCAAGCTATATAACACTTACTTTGACAGATTCGAACTATCGAGTTCTTTTTCCTATAGTTCAAAGGCGTCAGGCAAGCCCCTTCCTTAGGAGGCACTTGTTATATCCATTTAACTAAGAGAACATTTGCACTTTTCATATTCTAACATTTACAGAAAAGAAAATCAAGTGTTGGTTGGGTACAGGGTATTTTACGTTGGGTACAGGGTATTTTACGTTTGGGTACACCACATTTTTTAATTGGGGACGTAGACTTTTTTAAAAAGTCTACGTCCCCAATTAAAAGTTTATCCTACCCTGCATCCACACATTTCCTTTGAATCTTCTGCCAACCGCCGGTTCCCCTATCACTTCTTTTACCGGAACACAGATGTCAAAATTCAACCCATTGACTTCTAATTTCATTACATAAATCTGTTCTTGTGTTTCTTCATTAATGATCTGCTGCAATTCTAATATCTCACCTAAGATTGCATAATGATCACACTCAATGCCATGTGGCATGATATATGTGTCTACAATACTGAATACATCTTCCGATGCCAGACGCCTTGATACTTTCGAGTATGTATCAATATCATCCATTGTAAGACTTTCGATTGCCGAAGGATCTCCACTTTTCGCAGCGCTTACAAGCAACATTCTGTTATGAACTTCTTCTTGTTGTCTTCTTTCTTGTTCTTTATCTTTCAACACCGGAAGCAATATTGTGCCTCCGGTGGAAAGTCCAGATAATGTAACGGATGTATACTTAATTCCTTTTTTTGACATCTGTCTTTCTTTCATGTATTCTATTGTATTTTGCAGATGAAAGATTAAGTTAATCCCTATCTTTACATCTTCACAGATTCCAACATATGCTTCTTTGTCCATTCGTTTCTCTATACACACATCGGCATATGATGTAATTCCTGTTCCAAAAAAGTATGGATAATAATATTGTCTTTCAAATGATTCATCGACATTCATATCACCACACAGGGCAATTCCCATCCCCGCACCATATTCTTTTTCATATTCACAGAAGTCAGTTTCTTCATCCTGTCCGATCAGATTATGCTGGGTAAATGAATTTTTAACTTGTGTAAGAATCTTATTCAATTCTTTTTTATTGCTGATGTTTCCAAATCCAATAGCTTTCAGATATTGATGCATATTATTTCCTTACAAATACTATTTCTTAGGTATCAGTTTTTCTGTTCCACCCATATATGGTCTAAGTACTTCCGGTATTCTTACTGTTCCATCTGCCTGAAGATTATTTTCCAGGAATGCAATTAACATTCTCGGTGGAGCTGCAACTGTATTATTGAGAGTATGGGCAAAGTATTTTCCATCTGCTCCTTTTACGCGGATACCAAGTCTTCTTGCCTGTGCATCACCAAGATTTGAACAGCTTCCTACTTCAAAGTATTTCTTCTGTCTTGGAGACCATGCTTCGACATCACAAGATTTTACTTTCAAGTCTGCAAGGTCACCAGAGCAGCATTCCAAAGTACGTACCGGAATATCCATAGAACGGAACAGATCTACAGTATTCTGCCATAATTTGTCATACCACATCTTACTTTCTTCTGGCTTACATACTACGATCATTTCCTGTTTTTCAAACTGGTGAATCCTGTATACTCCACGTTCTTCAATTCCATGCGCTCCTTTTTCTTTACGGAAACATGGTGAATAGCTAGTCAATGTCTGAGGAAGCTGATCTTCTGTCAACATTGTGTCGATAAATTTTCCGATCATAGAATGTTCACTGGTTCCAATCAGATACAGGTCTTCACCTTCAATCTTATACATCATGGCATCCATTTCAGCGAAACTCATAACACCTGTCACAACATTACTTCTGATCATAAATGGAGGAATGCAATATGTGAATCCACGTCCAATCATAAAGTCACGCGCATAAGCAAGAACTGCAGAATGAAGTCTCGCAATATCACCCATCAGATAATAGAATCCATTACCTGCTACTCTTCCTGCACTTTCAAGATCAATTCCATTAAAGCTTTCCATAATCTCTGTGTGATATGGAATCTCGAAATCTGGAACCACAGGCTCACCATACTTTTCAATTTCAACATTCTGACTGTCATCTTTTCCAATTGGTACAGATGGATCGATGATATTTGGAATTGTCATCATGATTTTCTTTATCTTTGCTTCTACTTCTTTTTCTTCTGCAGACAAACTTTCTACTCTGTCAGCATTCTCCTGAACTTTTTTCTTTAATTCTTCTGCTTCTTCTTTTTTGCCCTGTGCCATACATGCACCGATTTCTTTTGAAATCTTATTTCTGTCAGCACGGAGTGCTTCTACTTCTTGCTTAATATCTCTGTTTTTCTGGTCTAATTCTAATACTTCATCAACCAGTGGTAATTTTTCATCCTGAAATTTCTTTTTGATGTTTTCCTTTACAACATCTGGATTCATTCTTACAAATTTAATGTCTAACATGTTCATTTCCTCCTCATTTTTCGTATGTTGAATTATTTATTCTTTATATCTTTGATATCCATATCATAGTTCTCGAAGATTGCTTTATCTAATGCTTCTGCCTCTTCTTCAGCTAACTCGACATAGCTCTCACCCTTTAGGATTTCCTTTACATAGGTATAACATCCTTCTCTGCTGTGCATTGCATTGATGACCCAACCACTATTGTTTCCATCTAACATTGCTAACGCAAAGCTTAATTTACCGCCCATCTCATTAAACGCATCGTATTTTACAATTCCAACTTTTTGATAATTTCTATCTAGTTTTTTGTTGATTTCTTTAATTTCCATACGATTTTGTTTTGTTACTTTAAGAATAGATTCTATTTCTTCTACTCTTTCTTTCATACTCTCTTCAAGAGTCTTTCCATCTTTCCCCTTCATAAACGTGTTATAACTACTTTTTAATCTATTATATTTTAATGTAACATTCACATATAACACGAATAGAACAATAATTAAAATTAATAAGAAGATAAGTATGAATGCTGGATCAATTCCCAGTGCTTTCAGTATCTTACTTTCCATATTTTATTCTCCCCTTTTTATGCTCATTATCATTTCGAACATACGTTCTAATTCTTTATCAGAATAATATTCTATTTCTATTTTCCCCTTACCATTCCCTTTTGATGAGATGTTTACTTTTGTTCCCATCACTTCTTTCATTTTTTCGGCCAGATCATTGTATATAAAATCATTCTCAACAATTTTCTTTTCTTTTGGTTTTTTTGGATTTTTAATATCTTTAATTAATTTTTCTGTCTCACGTACACTTAGTTTTTCATCAAAAATCTTATTTGCCAAAATATATTGCTGTTCTTTATCATCAATAGCCAAAAGTGCTCTTGCGTGTCCAGTTGTTATCATATCATCTATGATCATTTGTTGGACTTTTTCATTTAATTTTAAAAGTCGCATTGAATTGGTTACTGCGGTTCTACTTTTAGATACTCGTTCTGCGACTTCATCTTGCTTCAGATTAAACTCTTCCAAAAGTCTTTTGAACGCCATTGCTTCTTCAATTGGATTTAAATTTTCTCTTTGTATATTTTCAATCAATCCAATTTCAACAATTTCTTGTTCTGTATAATCTTTCACTATTACCGGTACTTCTTTTATGCCCGCAAGTTTAGCAGCTCTCCATCTTCTTTCCCCGGCGATAATTTCATAATAATCTTTTCTTTTTCTTACCAAAAGTGGCTGCAACACACCGAATTGTTTAATTGAATCTGCCAGTTCTAATAATGCATCTTCTTCAAAATTCTTTCTTGGCTGGTCTCGGTTTGGTTCTACCATATTGATTTTCATCATTTGCTCGCCTGATTTAACATCAGATATGGTATCCTTTTTGGGTCCTGATTCTGTTTCGGCTGGCTTTACACTTCTGTTATCTGGAATCAGACTGTCAAGTCCCTTTCCTAATCCCTTTTTCTTTACTGCCATATCATTCTCCCCTATACATTTATTCCTGTCCTCTATTCATCACTTCATCAGCAAGTCTCCTATAACTATCTGCTCCTGCTGATTTTGCATCATACTGGTTGATTGGCATTCCATAACTTGGTGCTTCTGCAAGTCTTATATTTCTAGGAATTATTGTCTTATATATATTCTGCTGTAAATTGTCCTTTACATTTTCTACGACCTGTAATGATAAATTTGTTCTTGCATCATACATTGTAAATACTACGCCTTCTATCTCTAGAACTGGATTAAGTCTTTCCTTTACTAACTCTACTGTATGTATTAATTGACTTAATCCTTCCAATGCATAATACTCACATTGAATAGGTACTAATACTGAATCTGCTGTAGTCATTGCATTAATGGTTAACATACTCAATGATGGCGGACAGTCAATAATTACATAATCATAGGCATCTTTTATCTTTTCAATAGCTTTTTTTACAATATACTCTTTTTCATCAATTCCTATTAATTCAATTTCTGCCGCTGACAAATCCACATTTGCAGGAAGTATATCCAGATTTTCCAAAGCATTTTTCTGTAATACTTCTTCTACTTCAGATTCACCTATTATCAAGTCATATATTGTCTTTTCCACAGAATTTTTATCCAATCCCAATCCACTTGACATATTTCCCTGTGGATCCATATCAATGGCAAGAACTTTTTGACCCTTTTCAGCAAGGCAGGCAGATAAATTAATTGCAGTTGTAGTCTTTCCGACTCCACCTTTTTGGTTAGCAATTGCTATAATTCGTCCCATCTGTTAATCACCTTTCTTTCAGGATGTTTCTAGTATATCACTTTTTAAACAAGTTATCCATAGAATGTTTATTTCGATTTACATATTTTATGTTTTTTATAAATGTTTCACGTGAAACATTTCATTTTTGTTAATTTTTATTTTACTGAATTATATATTAAAAGTAGCATATAGTTAATCATATTCTTATTTATATTTGCTTTCTTATAAATGTTTCACGTGAAACATTTACTCTATATTAGTTTTTATTGTTTCACGTGAAACAAATTTTAATTTATAATTTTGTATTAAAGCAAAATAAGACATTTATTTTTAACTATAATTATATATAACTTTATAATTATACCAATCAACAAAAAAATTATATTTATTTATATTCTATTTAACCTATATATAGATGTTGGGGTTAAACCCCACTATGATGATTACGGATTATTCCGTGCTTCGCACTCCCGCAATCCGCCCCAATATTCGCATATTGTGGGATTTATATTCCACTTTTATGCTCACATCGGGGGCGGGTCTCAAGGCCTTTCACCCACTTATGAGCAAGCTCATGCGGGTTTAAACCTTTTTATTTTGGCATTATATATATAAATTATAATTATATAATGTATGTATTTATTGTGGTTTGTTAAATAAAAGATAACTTAATTTAAATGATTTTGTCTCTTTTTATCTATTTTTTTATTTTAATATGTTCTACTAAATTACATTGACTAACTATAAGACTGGCTGATTTCTACAAATTATATTAAAGAATTAAGCCAGTTTAAATCAAGTATGACTATAAGGTATATAAAAGTACATATCATATACATAAGTTAAAAGGCTAATAATAGTCTTGTTAATTAGAATTTTAATAATCATATTTTTGTTCATCAATACTCGTATCTATATAAACTATTACTTTAACTAAACTAATCCATTTTTTCTTTTATTATAATTATTGCTAAATAATTCTTTCAACAAAAAATCACTAACAGAACATTATTAAATTTTATGTTTCACGTGAAACATTTACACTACTTTTAATCTGTAGTATAATAAATATAGTAAAAATAAACTTTTATAATTAATGAGGTGTAATTATGGGTTGGAAAAGAAAACTTGCTACAGGCATAACGTTAATTAGTGCGTCTACAGCTGCAATACATATGATAAATAAAATAATATACTTTTCTGCAACATTAGATAATTTGTTGAGTAACCCATCTGGTTCTTATTATGAATGGAAATTTGGTAAAGTTTATTATACTGCAAAGGGCCAGGGTAAACCTTTACTTCTTATTCATGATTTGAACACTTATAGTTCAGGATACGAATGGCATGATATAATTTCAGAATTATCTAAGAATAATACCGTCTATTGTATAGATTTATTAGGATGTGGACGTTCTGATAAACCTAACCTTACATATACTAATTATTTATATGTACAATTAATTGATGATTTTATTAAGCATGTTATCGGAAGTAAAACAGATATAATAGCAACTGGGGAATCTGCTGCAATTGCGATTGCAGCCTGTCAGAATAACCAATCAATTATCGATAAGATATTAATGGTAAATCCATTAACATTGAATACACTTGAAAGAATTCCAAGTAAACGAACAAAAATTCTTGCTAAATTAATTAATTTTCCTGTTATCGGAACATTCTTATATAATATGCTGACTAAGAAAAAAGATATCGAAGATTTATTTCATAACAAGTTTTTCTATGACTTTCACAATGTTGAAAGCAGTTTAATAAATACATATTATGAAACTGCCCATTCAAGCGTCTCTTCTTCTAAGTATTTATTTGCAAGTCTTGTTGGACATTATACAACTGTAAATCTAAAACATTGTTTAGAAAAATTAACAAATAGCATTTATATCATTAACGGGAAAGAAAGAGATGAAAGTGAAAGTATATCAAAAGAATATGAAAATATATTACCTTCTATAGAATCTATATATATTGATAAATCAAATTATCTTCCTCAATTAGAAAGAAGTAAAGAATTTATAGATCAAGTAAAAATCTTTTTAGAAGATGATTTTTAATCCGCATAACTAAAATAAATTATAAGAAAACTATAAGAAAAAGCTCTGTATGACAAATTCATACAGAGCTTTTTCTGCCAAACAAACATAAACTTGTTATTTTAAAGGTTCTTTTGAAGGCAAACCAGCTTTTCGGGGATATTTTTTTCCTGTATTCTTTATTTTTTCTATTTTTATAAAAGAACGATTAATATCAGTTCCAGGAAGCTGAAATTTTACCACATTATCAAGTTTTCCGCCAAGTATTGAAATTGCTTTTTTGGATTCTAATACTTCATCATCAACATCACCTGATTTATAAGAAATAAACATACCCCCTACACGTATATATGGCAGACAATATTCTGACAACGTAGATAGATTAGCAACTGCTCTTGATACACACAAATCATATCTTTCTCGATAATCATCTTTTTTTGCAAAGTCTTCTGCTCTACCATGAATTGTATATATACCATCAAGCTTTAATTCATCTATCACCGAATCTAAAAAATGAATACGTTTATTCAGAGAATCCAAAAGTGTAATTTTTAAATGAGGAAATGCAATTTTAAGTGGAATTCCCGGAAATCCGGCACCGGTTCCGACATCAATCACAGTATTTACCTCAGACAGATCAAAAATATTTACAATGGAAAGACTGTCTACAAAATGTTTTTCTATAACCTCTTCATATTCTGTGATTCCTGTAAGATTCATTACTTTATTCCATTCTACCAGCATAGAATAAAATGTATCAAACTGTTTCTTTTGTATTTCATTAATCTGAATATTTAATTCTTTTAATTTAATTTCTAATAATTGATTCATGCCCTGCTCCAATATGTTATCTAATGCCCTCCAGTGAGATATACTAATAGTACTGATATATCTGCCGGGGATACTCCTGATATACGAGATGCCTGTCCAATGGAAATTGGACGATACTCTTTTAATTTTTGTACAGCTTCAATTCTAAGACTCTTCATTGCATCATAATCAATATCTTCTGGAATTTTTTTATTTTCAAGTTTTTTAAATTGCTCTACTTGTTTTTTTTGTCTGCTAATATATCCATCATATTTTAAAGAAATATTTACCTGCTCAATTACTTCTTCTTTAAGATCAACAGGAAGTTCTGGTCTGTTAACATCTATTTCCTTTAAAGCTTCATAAGATAATTCGGGACGACGAATCAATTCAGCAAGTGAAGATCCTGATGTTAATGGTGTACTTCCAAAGGATTCTAACAATTTCTGTACCTTATCTGTATTTCCAATATTAGCATGCTTTAATCTTTCTATTTCTGATTGAATCAGTTCTTCTTTTTTCAAAAGTCTCTGATATCTTTCTTCTGATATCAGACCAATCTCATATCCTTTTTTTGTCAATCTCTGATCAGCATTATCCTGTCTTAACAACAGACGATATTCTGCTCTGGATGTCATCATTCTATATGGTTCATGGCTTTCTTTTGTTACCAGATCATCTATCAACACTCCAATATAGGCTTCTGAACGGTCTAAGATCAAAGGTTCTTTTTCTTGCAATTTTCTTGCAGCATTGATTCCTGCAACAAGTCCCTGAGCTGCTGCTTCTTCATATCCTGAACTTCCATTAAACTGACCACCACTAAATAATCCTTCAATTGTTCGAAATTCTAATGATGGTTTCAATTGTCTTGCATCAATACAATCATATTCTATTGCATAAGCATTCCTGACAATTCGAACATTTTCAAGACCTGGAACTGTACGATACATCGCATACTGAACATCTTCCGGTAAAGAACTGGACATTCCACCGATATACATTTCATTTGTTTCCAGGCCTTCTGGCTCAATAAATACCTGATGTCTCTCTTTATCTGCAAATTTTACAACTTTATCTTCAATCGAAGGACAATATCTGGGACCTGTACCCTCAATCATCCCGGAAAATAACGGAGATCTGTCCAAATTATTACGAATAATTTCGTGCGTCTTTGAATTCGTATAAGTCAACCAACAAGAGACCTGATCTATCTGTACATCATCTGGATTCGTAGTAAAAGAAAATGGTACAACTCTATCATCGCCTACCTGTTCTTCCATTTTGCTAAAATCAACCGTATTTTTATCAATTCTTGCAGGTGTTCCGGTCTTAAAACGATACATCTTAATTCCTAATTCTTTCAGACAATCTGTCAGATAATTGGCAGCCTGAAGACCATTAGGACCAGTATTATTACTCACATCTCCATATATACATCGGGCTTTCAGATATGTTCCGGTACAAAGTATTACGGCTTTACAATTATATATTGCACCAGAAAATGTCTGAACACCTGTAACCTTCCCATGTTCCGTTAATATATTGACCACTTCAGCCTGCTTAATTTCAAGATTCTCTTGATTTTCTAATACCTGACGCATCGTTCTGCTATAATGCGCTTTATCAGCCTGCGCACGAAGAGAATGTACGGCGGGTCCTTTAGACTTATTGAGCATCTTTGACTGTATAAAAGTACGGTCAATCACTTTTCCCATTTCTCCCCCCAGAGCATCAAGTTCTCTGACAAGATGTCCTTTAGAACTTCCTCCTATATTAGGATTACATGGCATCAATGCTATACTGTCAACACTAACTGTAAATACTATTGTTCGAAATCCAAGTCTGGCTGTGGCAAGTGCAGCTTCGCACCCTGCATGTCCTGCACCGATTACTGCCACATCATATTCATCATTATTTACCCATGCAGAATTTGCTGAATATCTCATTAACCAAATCCTCTCCTATTGTTTCACCAGTTATACTTCCAAGAGACTCATACGCATCTAACAAATCAATAGAATAAAAATCTTCCGGCATCCCCGAATCAATACTTTCTATCACACGCTGCAAAGATGCATAAGCATCCTGAAGTGCTGTCTTATGCCTGATATTTGTAATATAAATCTCATCGTTAAATGAAAGATTTCCTTCAAAAAACATATTTTTTAAAACTTCTTCAAGTTTTTCAATTCCCAAGTTATTCTTTGCAGATACCTCTATTATAGGAGTTGTAAACTTTTTAATTTCTTTAAAATTATTTTCTTTTGCAAGATTACTTGCAAAATATGCTTTTTTCACGTTTTCTTCCGTTACTATCATATCTAAATCTGACTTATTTAGCAAGATAATTGATGGTTTATCCTGTATTATACCAAAAATTTCTTCATCATTTTTATCTAATGGAGAGGATGCATCAATTACGTATAGAATAAGATCCGCTTTATCTGCATAGCTTTTTGCTTTTTCTACACCAATTTTTTCAACAACATCTTTTGTACTTCTAATTCCTGCAGTATCCATAATATTTAAAGATATCCCCTGCAGATTTATATGTTCTTCCAGAACATCTCTGGTTGTTCCTGCAATATCAGTAACGATTGCACGGTCTTCTCCAATTAACACATTTAATAAAGAAGACTTTCCTGCATTTGGCTTACCTAATATAACAGTCTGTATGCCTTCTTTTATAATTCTTCCATCGTCACACGTATTTAATAATACTTTGATTTCATTCATTAACTTATCTAAAACAATCTTAAGTTTTTCGCCATACCCATCTACACTGATATGTTCAGGATCATCCAATGCCGTCTCTATAAATGCTGTGTGGTAAATTATTTCATTTCTTATATTACTAATTTTCTCTTTTAAATTTCCTTTTAATTGATGTAAAGAACTTTGAAGAGCATATTCATTTTGAGAAACAATCAGATCTCCTACTGCTTCTGCCTGAGAAAGATCGATCCTTCCATTCAAAAATGCTCTTTTTGTAAATTCTCCAGGTTCAGCCGGTCTTGCACCATTTTTAATCAGTATCTCAAGAATTCTTTTTACAATATATACACCGCCATGACAGTTAATTTCTACAGTATCTTCTCCTGTATAACTATGAGGTCCTCTCATTAACATTACGAGAACTTCATCTACAGTATCTTCACAATCCATAATGTATCCATAATGAATTGTATGTGATTTTTGATCTGATAACTTTTTATCTCTCTTTCCTTTATAAATCTTATCAGCAATCTCAAAAGAGTCTGAACCACTCATTCTTACAATTCCAATCCCTGAATTGCTCATAGCAGTAGAAATTGCTGCTATTGTTGTATTATATTGATTTTTCATGGTTTCCTCCATTATCATCTTTATTTGAATAGAATAAGAAAGTAGGGATTTTTCAACCCCTACTTTCTATCATTTATCTACGTACAAGTGTTACTACAACTCTTCTATATGGTTCCTCGCCCTCGCTATGTGTGGATACAGCCGGATCAGACTGTAATGCTGAGTGGATAATTCTTCTTTCATATGGATTCATAGGCTCCAAAGAAACTGTTCTTCTTGTTCTCTTTACTTTACTTGCAATATTCTTTGCAAGATTTTCAAGAGTTTCTTTTCTTCTTCTGCGATAATCTTCTGTATCGAGTTTTACTCTTACATATCCATCCTGCATCTTATTTGCAACTCTATTTGTCAGATATTGAAGGGAATCAAGAGTCTGTCCACGTTTTCCAATCAGAATTCCCATATTGCTTCCTTCCATATCAATAGAAAGTGCTCCCTCTTCATCTACAGTAGATGTAACCTTTACATCTTTCATATCCATTGCATTTAATACATCATAGATAAACTTCTCACATGCTTCTATTGTCTGAGGTTCAATTTTGGCAAGTTCAACTTCTTTTTTCTCAGCTGCAGAAGATTCTTTTACAGGTTCATCATGCTTTTCTTTCTTTTCTTTCTTTTCTTTTCTATCCTTAGAAATGTTCTTCTTCTTAGGTTCTTTCTTTGGATATTCCTTTACAGGTTCTTCCTTTGGAATCTCTACTTCTTCAATTTCTTTCTTTTCTTCAACAACAACTTTTTTGCGTGCCTTAATGACAGCTTGTTTCATTCCAATTCCTAAAAAACCTGCACTACCTTTTTCAATAACTTCATAATCTAACTGATCACTTGTTACACCTAATTGAATTAATGCTTCTGTAATTGCATCATCCAGATTTTTTGCTGATACAGTAATATAATCCATAACAGCCGCCCCCTAATCATTTTCATTAAATTTTTTAACCATATTTGCTTTTGCTGCAAGACTTCCTGCCTTTGCATTATTTGCATTTGCTTTCGCTTTTGCGATCTTTTCTTCTTTTTCTTTCTCACTCATACCAGATACATTAAGTTTTGCAGAATCCTTGATACCTCTGGTATTTGTCTGTGCCATTGCATTAATTCTTTCGGCTTTTTCACTTCTCTGTGCTTTTTTCTTTTCTGCTTTCTCTTTATTTTTTTCAATCAGATCTTCTACAGACATTTTAGAAAGATGCTTATTAATAAATACTTGCTGAACCATACGAACAACCGCACTTACGATCCAGTAAAGACCAATACCTGATGCCAGTGTAAATACCATGAATACAGAGAAAATAGGCATTGTATAATTCATTGTATTCATAGTACCTGCCATCGGATTATCTTTATCCATCTGCTGTCCTGAAATTGCCTGTGATAATTTGATACTTCCGAACTGTGTCAATCCAGACAATACCGGCAATACAACTGCTGTAATAATAATTACAACTGCGGGAAATGCATAAGAACCACTATTCTTGATCATTGTGATCGGAGATATTGTAAGATCAGGAATTGTAAGGAAACTATTTACCGCTGCAGGTGCATTCTTTATTGCAGGTACATAATTCTGAATATCATAGATGACCGGATATAGAGCAAATAGCAATGGCATCTGGATTAACATTGGAAGACATCCACCAGTCATAGAGGTTCCATATTTATCATAAACCTGCTGGATTTCTTCCTGTTGCTTCATCATAGAAGCCTGATCTTTTTTATTTCTATATTTTTTCTGAATTGCCTGAATCTCCGGATTCATTACAGAAGTCATCTTTGACGTTCTCTGTTGCTTAATGGTAAGAGGCATCATACATGTATATACCAAAACAGTATAAATGATAATTGATAAACCAACTAAACCAGTGTCACTTGGTAAAACATTATCTAATATTGTATAGATAAAGTTCATAACTTTACCTAACAGCCAGCAAATCTGACCTACGATCGGCCAATTCGCTGCAGTCAGTAAACTCACAGTCATAATTTTTTCCTCCCTATTGTTGTAATTCTTTTTTAAGGAACAGGGTCGTATCCACCCTTGGCAAACGGATTACAACGAAGTATTCTCCATGCTGCCATGAGTCCACCTTTTAATGCACCATATTTTTCAATTGCCTCTACTGCATATTGAGAACAAGTTGGATAATAGATACAGGTAGAATACCCTTTCAGCCCGGATAGATACTTCTGATAGAACTTAATACAGCCTAACAGAATCTTTTTCATAATACGTTACCCCTAATCTATAATTTCATGAAGATGACCCAAATGGAGCATTGCGCTGTCAATTTCCTTATAACTTTTACCTTTAGCGCCTATTCTTGCTATCACAACTATATCAAATCCACATTTGAATCTATCTTCTTGTAATCTATAGCTTTCTCTGATTAATCTTGTTAATCTGTGTCGTACTATACTGTTACCTACTTTTTTACTTACCGATATTCCTAATCGATTCTGACTGGTCTTATTATCTAGTACATACATGACCAGATACTTATTTGCATAGGATATCCCATGTTTATAAACATTCTGAAAATCCTTATTTTTTTTCAATGATTCGGAATATTTCATTGACTAATTCTCCCAATTTTTGTAGAAGAAAAGGCCACATATATGCGGCCTACGCTGATAATCTCTTTCTTCCTTTTGCTCTTCTGCTTGCAAGTACTTTTCTTCCACCTGCTGTGCTCATTCTAGATCTAAATCCATGAACTTTAGCTCTTTGTCTCTTTTTTGGCTGGAATGTCATTTTCATAGATATCCACCTCCTTATATTTTATAAGGGAATAATCCCACTTTTTTTCTAAAGACATCATTTTTGATTATATTAAAAAAATGCCTCTACGTCAAGCAAAACCTGGATTTTTCTAAATTAATTTATCCACAAAATGTGGATAACACGTGGATTTTAAGTGGATAACGTGTGGATATCATTTATTTTTTTTATTTTTATCTCGAATATCTGCATTTTAAACTTGTGAATAAAGTTATCCACAATGATTAAAGATTGCTTAAATCTCTATTTTGATGTAGAATAGTAAAGAGTGGGTTATTATTTAAAATACCACGAATTGGATAGAATTAGGAGTTTATTGTAATGAACATTGTGAAGGAAAAGTGGCCTGAAATTATTGAACATCTTAGAGTAGAACATGAACTGTCCAACGTATCATTCTCGACTTGGATACAACCTCTGAAAGTATATGATGTCATCGATAATACTGTATTTATTTTAGTAAATATGAATGCCAGTGTAGAATATATTGAAAAAAAATATCTTCTTCCGTTGAAAGTTTGTATTGCTGAAATTACCGGTATTGAATTTGAAGTTGTGTTCATCTCCGAAGATGATGACAAATTGAATGAAATTCAAAGCATGTCTATTGAAGCAACAAATAAAAAGAAGACAAAGTCCGCTGCTGAAAAGGCAGGACTGAATCCAAAATATACTTTTGATACTTTTGTTGTAGGAGGTAACAATAATTTTGCTCATGCAGCTTCACTTGCAGTAGCAGAATCTCCTGGCGAAGTGTACAACCCATTGTTTTTATATGGAGGAGTTGGACTTGGAAAGACTCATCTTATGCATTCGATTGCACACTTTATTTTAGACAAAAATCCAAAAAAGAAGGTATTATATGTCACTAGCGAGACATTTACAAATGAACTGATCGAAGCATTGAAAAATGGTAAAACAGCAGGCAATGAATCTGCAATGTCTAAATTCCGCGACAAATACCGCAATAACGATGTTTTGTTAATTGATGATATTCAATTCATCATTGGAAAAGAAAGTACACAGGAAGAATTCTTCCACACTTTTAATCATCTTCATACTTCTGGAAAGCAGATCATTATCTCCAGCGATAAGCCTCCAAAAGATATCGAGACCTTGGAGGCACGACTTCGCACACGTTTTGAATGGGGATTAATTGCTGATATATCATCCCCAGATTATGAGACACGTATGGCAATTCTCCAGAAGAAGATTGAACTTGATCATCTGGAAAAATATAATATACCACGAGATGTTCTGGAATACATTGCTACAAATGTAAAAACAAATATCCGTGAACTGGAAGGTTCACTTAATAAACTGATTGCTCTTTTCAAATTAAATAATAACGGGCCAATCGATATTACCCTGGCGGCAGAAGCATTAAAAGACATTGTTTCTTCTAATAATAGAGAAGTAACTCCAGAATTGATTCTGGATATTGTATCTGAACACTTCGGTGTATCCATTGCTGATTTAAAGAGCAATAAACGTAATGCAGATATTGCAAATCCACGGCAGATCACCATGTATCTGATTCGTACCATGACTGAGACACCTTTAAAAGCAATTGGTATCATTCTGGGAGGTAAAGATCATTCTACTGTCAAATATGGAGTTGAAAAAATTACTGCAGAATTAAAAACAGATGAAACTTTATCTAATACAATTAATATAATAAAGAAGAAAATCAATCCGGCATAATGTTTATAACATGTGGACAACCTTCGGATAAGATGTGGATAATCAGGTATAATTCATTTTTTTTAGAAATAAAAAAGTATTTAAAGACAAGTTATCACCAGTACTTCCACATCAGATTCAAAGCTGTTCCACAGACATTTCAAAACCTGAAACACTGATAAATAAAGGGCTGAAAGCAGTTATCCTCTTTTCCACAGCCCCTAATAAGAAGGAGACGTAATTATTTAATATATATATTTATTTATGTCCCCGTGAAAGGAGTTATACACATGAAAATAATTTGTAATAAATCCAATTTGGTAAAAGGAGTTAGCACAGTATCTAAAGCAGTACCATCAAAAACAACGATGCCAATTCTGGAATGTATCTTAATTGATGCTACAAATGATATTATACGATTGACTGCAAACGATATGGAATTAGGAATTCAGACAGATATTGAGGGAGAGATCATTGACCGTGGAATGATAGCCATTGATGCCAAGATATTCTCAGAGATTGTAAGAAAGCTCCCAGACAATGAGATTACCATCGAAACGGATGAGAATCTTCAGACTGTTATTACCTGTGAAAAAGCAAAATTTGATATCGCAGGAAAGCCTGGAGAAGAATTCTCTTATCTTCCAATTATTGAAAAAGAAGAATCCATTGAAATATCTCAATTTACTTTGAAAGAAGTTATCAGACAGACAATCTTTTCTATTGCAGATACAGAAAGCAACAAATTAATGACCGGAGAATTATTTGAGATAAAAAATAATATTCTGAGAGTCATCTCTTTGGATGGACACCGTATATCCATTCGTAAAATAGAATTGAAAGATTCAGTAAGTGATAAAAAATTAATTGTTCCAGGAAAGACTTTGATTGAAGTAAGTAAGATTCTGTCTGGAGAAGTAGAAAGCATAGTTTATATTTCTTATACCAACAATCATATTGTATTTGAGTTTGATAATACGGTTGTAGTGTCAAGACTGATCGAAGGTGAGTATTTTAAAATAGATCAGATGCTTTCTAATGATTATGAGACAAAAGTAAGAATTAATAAAAAAGAATTATTAAACTGCATTGACAGAGCAACATTACTTGTAAAAGAAGGAGATAAAAAACCAATTATCATCAATATTGGTGATGAAGTCATGGAATTAAAGATAAAATCACAGATTGGATCTATGAATGAAGAAATATTTATTAGCAAAGAAGGAAAAGATCTGTTGATAGGATTTAATCCAAAATTTTTAATCGATGCACTTCGTGTTATTGATGACGAAGAGGTAACTTTGTATCTGATGAACGCAAAAGCACCATGCTTTATCAAAGATGAAGAAGAGAGCTATATCTATCTCATTCTTCCGGTAAACTTTAATGCAGTAGCGTAGGGGGGAAAAATGGAAACTATAAAATTACGTGAAGAATATATTAAACTCGGACAGGCATTAAAAGCGGCAGGTCTGGTAGAGTCTGGGGTAGAAGCAAAAGAAGTCATTGTAGATGGTCTGGTAAAGGTAAATGGTGAAACAGATACCCGAAGAGGACGCAAATTATATGCCGGAGATATTGTTACTTTTGATGGAGAAGAAATAAGAATTGAAGATTAAATCTTTAAAACTCAAAAATTTTAGAAATTATGATCTTTTAAAACTTGATTTTGATGATAATACTAATATATTTTATGGTGACAATGCTCAGGGAAAAACAAATATATTAGAGGCTGTATATCTTTCTGGAACAACAAAATCGCATCGGGGTGCCAAGGATAAAGATATGATTCAATTTGGAAAAGATGAATCACATATAGAGGCAGTTGTCGAAAAAAATGGAATCGAATATCAGTTAGATATGCATTTGAAAAAAAATAATCCAAAGGGAATTGCAATCAATAAAATTCCTATAAGGAAAGCCAGTGAACTATTTGGAATTGTAAATCTTGTATTTTTTTCACCAGAGGATTTGAATATTATCAAAAATGGTCCTTCTGAGAGAAGAAGATTTATTGATCTTGAGCTATCTCAATTGGATAAGGTATACCTGAATAATCTGTCCAATTATAATCGTATTGTGAATCAAAGAAATCATCTATTAAAAGAGATGGGGACATTCAGGCAAGAACAACTGATGGATACTCTTGACATCTGGGAATTGCAATTAATTCAATATGGTACTAAAATAATAGATAGAAGAAAAGAATTCATAAAAGAAATTAATAAAATAATTTCTTCTGTCCATAAAAAATTAACTGGTAAAAGAGAAGAAATACAGATAATCTATGAACCCAGTAATGGAAATCTTACATTAGAACAAGCATTAAGAAAGAACAGAGAGAGAGATCTGAGAATTAAAAGTACATCTATAGGACCTCACAGAGATGATATATGTTTTATGATCCAAGATCTGGATATCAGACGTTTTGGATCACAAGGACAACAGAGAACTGCTGCGTTATCATTAAAACTTTCTGAAATAGAATTAGTAAAACAGGCCATACATGACACGCCTGTTTTATTGCTTGATGATGTATTGTCTGAACTTGACAAACATAGGCAAAACTATTTATTAGATAGTATTCATGATATACAGACACTTATTACCTGTACAGGGGTAGAAGATTTTGTAAATCATTGTTTTTCTATAAATAAGGTGTTTCATGTCCAGAATGGACAAGTGACTAATGAGAACTAGGAGGATAAGAATGAGTACAGAAAAAGTACAGCACGAATATGGTGCGGATGAAATTCAGATTTTGGAAGGCCTTGAAGCTGTTAGAAAACGTCCTGGTATGTATATTGGAAGTACTTCATCCCGTGGACTTCATCATCTTGTATATGAGATTGTTGACAATGCTGTAGATGAAGCATTAGCTGGTTTTTGTGATACGATATTTGTAACAATTAATAAAGATAACTCTGTAACTGTATTGGACAATGGCCGTGGAATCCCTGTAGGAATTAACCACAAATCAGGTCTTCCTGCTGTTGAAGTTGTATTTACTGTTCTACATGCCGGTGGTAAATTCGGAGGTGGAGGATACAAAGTATCTGGAGGACTTCATGGAGTTGGTGCTTCTGTTGTAAATGCATTGTCTAATTGGCTGGAAGTAGAGATTTATCGCGAAGGTAATATCTATAAACAGCGCTATGAACGTGGAAAAGTAGTTCAGAAATTAGAAGTAATTGGGAAATGTGATACTGAAACAACAGGAACAAAAGTAACATTTCTCCCGGATAATACAATTTTTGAAGATACTGTTTTTGAATACAATATTTTAAAGCAGCGATTCCGCGAGATGGCATTTTTGACAAAAGGATTAAAAATTGTACTTCGCGATGAGAGACCAGAAGAAAAACCAATAGAAAAGACATTCCATTATGAGGGTGGAATTAAAGAATTTGTAGAATATTTGAATCGAAGTAATACACCGTTGTATGAAGATATTATTTATTGTGAAGGCATGGTAAATAACGTATCTGTAGAAGTTGCAATGCAGCATAATGATTCATATTCAGACAATACGTATGGATTTGTCAATAATATTACAACCCCGGAAGGCGGAACACATGTTGTGGGATTTCGTAATGCATTGACAAAGACATTTAATGATTATGCAAGAAAAAACAAATTATTAAAAGACAGTGAACCGAATCTGTCAGGTGAAGATATCAGAGAGGGTCTGACTGCAATTATCAGTGTAAAAATTGAAGATCCTCAGTTTGAAGGACAGACAAAACAAAAATTAGGAAATAGTGAAGCAAGAGGTGCAGTGGATAGTGTTGTAAGTAAGCAGTTGGAAGTTTATCTTGAACAGAATCCGGCAGTTGCTAAGATGACTATTGAAAAATCTGTAATGGCTCAGCGTGCAAGAGAGGCTGCAAGAAAAGCAAGAGATCTGACCAGAAGAAAATCCGCGTTGGATGGCATGTCACTTCCTGGTAAGTTAGCGGACTGTTCAGATAAGGATCCTAAGAACTGTGAAATCTATATCGTAGAGGGAGATTCTGCGGGTGGTTCTGCTAAGACGGCAAGAGACCGGGCAACACAGGCAATCCTGCCTCTTCGTGGTAAGATATTGAATGTGGAAAAAGCAAGACTGGATAAGATATATGGAAATGCAGAGATTAAAGCAATGATTACTGCTTTTGGTACAGGAATCCATGATGATTTTGATATTTCCAAATTACGTTATCATAAGATTATTATTATGACGGATGCCGATGTAGATGGTGCTCATATCAGTACCTTATTATTGACATTTTTATATCGGTTTATGCCAGATCTTATCAAAGAAGGGTATGTATATCTGGCTCAGCCTCCATTATATAAACTGGAAAAGAATAAAAAGGTATGGTATGCGTACAGTGATGAAGAGTTAGACCGTATCCTGTCTGAAGTAGGACGTGATACCAATAATAAAATCCAGCGTTATAAAGGTCTTGGAGAGATGGATGCAGAACAGCTCTGGGAGACAACTATGGATCCGGAACACAGAATCTTACTTCGAGTAACGATGGATGAAGAGTCAACTTCAGAATTAGATCTTACATTTACAACTTTGATGGGAGATAAAGTAGAACCGAGAAGAGAGTTCATTGAAGAAAATGCAAAATACGTAAAGAACTTAGACGTATAACACAACACATAGAAAGGGATACAACTAATGGAAGATAATATTTTTGATAAAGTCCACGAAGTGGATCTCAAAAAAACAATGGAGACCTCCTATATTGATTATGCTATGAGTGTTATTGCTTCTCGTGCATTACCAGATGTAAGAGATGGTTTGAAACCAGTTCAACGTAGAATACTTTATTCTATGATAGAATTGAATAATGGTCCTGATAAGCCACATAGAAAATGTGCACGTATTGTCGGTGATACTATGGGTAAATATCATCCACATGGTGACAGTTCTATCTATGGTGCCTTGGTTAATATGGCTCAGGAGTGGTCTACCAGATATCCATTGGTAGATGGTCATGGAAACTTTGGTTCTGTAGATGGTGATGGTGCGGCTGCTATGCGATATACAGAAGCCAGACTAAGTAAGATATCTATGGAACTGACTGCCGATATCAATAAAGATACCGTAGATTTTGTACCGAACTTTGATGAGACAGAGAAAGAACCGACTGTACTTCCGGCCAAATTTCCAAATCTTCTGGTAAATGGTACTTCCGGAATTGCCGTTGGTATGGCAACCAATATACCTCCACACAATCTGAAAGAGGTTATCAATGCAGTTGTAAAAATTATAGATAATCAGATTGAAGATAAAGAAGAGACTACAATAGAAGAGATCTTAAAGATTATCAAAGGACCGGATTTTCCGACAGGCGGTATGATTCTTGGAACCAGAGGAATTGAAGAAGCATATAGAACCGGACGGGGCAAGATTCGTGTTCGTGCCGTGACAGATATTGAGACTATGCCAAATGGAAAGAGCAGAATTATTGTAACTGAACTTCCATTTATGGTGAATAAAGCAAGATTGATCGAGAAGATCGCTGAAATGGTCAGAGATAAGAAGATAGAAGGAATTACAGACTTAAGCGATCAGTCAAGCCGTGAGGGTATGCGTGTTGTTATTGAACTTCGAAGAGACGTCAATGCAAACGTTATCTTAAATCAATTATATAAACATACACAACTTCAAGATACATTTGGAGTTATCATGCTGGCACTGGTTAATAATGAACCAAAAGTTATGAATCTTCTGGAAATGTTGAATTATTATCTGCAGCATCAGGAAGAGGTTGTAACCAGACGTACCAGATATGAATTAAATAAAGCAGAAGAAAGAGCACATATATTAGAAGGTTTGTTGATTGCTCTTGATAATATTGATGAAGTTATTAAGATTATCAGAGGTTCACAGACAGTTCAGATTGCAAAATCAGAATTAATGGAGAGATTCGGGTTGTCTGATGTTCAGGCTCAGGCAATCGTTGACATGCGTCTTCGTGCTCTGACCGGTCTGGAACGGGAAAAACTGGAAAAAGAATATAACGAATTGATGGAACAGATCAGCAGATTAAAGGCAATATTAGCTGACAGAAAACTTCTTCTTGGAGTAATCAAAGAGGAAATTCTTGTCATTCGTGATAAATACGGAGACGAAAGAAGAACCTCAATTGGATTCGATGAATTCGACATCTCTATGGAAGATTTGATTCCGAAAGAAGATGTTGTTATTACAATGACAAAGCTTGGATATATCAAGCGTATGTCAAATGATACTTTCAAATCTCAGAATAGGGGAGGAAAAGGTATCAAAGGAATGCAGACATTGGAAGAAGACTATGTAGAAGAGTTATTTATGACTCATACACATCATTATATTATGTTCTTTACCAATACGGGACGTGTATATCGTCTAAAAGGGTACGAAATTCCGGAAGCAAGTCGTACTTCAAGAGGAACAGCAATTGTGAATCTTCTTCAATTAATGCCTGGAGAAAAAATCAGTGCCGTTATTCCAATTGATGAATACAGAGATGGAGAGTACCTTCTGATGGCTACAAAGAAAGGTCTTGTAAAGAAGACTCCTATCAAAGAATATGCGAACGTCCGTAAGACAGGACTTGCAGCTATTACACTTCGGGAAGAAGATGAATTGATTGAAGTAAAATATACCGATAATGACAGAGATATTTTCATGATAACCAAGTATGGTCAGTGTATTCGTTTTAATGAAAAAGATGTACGCCCAACAGGAAGAACATCTATGGGAGTACGCGGAATGAATCTGTCGGATCGTGATGAAGTCATTGGAATGCAGTTGGATTCCCAGGGCGAAGAACTTTTGATCGTATCAGAAAAAGGTATGGGAAAGAGAACTTCAATGGAAGAATTCACACGCCAGAACCGTGGAGGAAAAGGTGTAAAGTGTTATAAGATTACAGAGAAGACTGGTAATGTAGTCGGAGTAAAAGCTGTAAATAATGATGATGAGATTATGATCATCAATACAGAAGGTATTATCATTCGAATGAAATGTGAAGGAATATCTACACTTGGAAGAGTAACATCTGGGGTAAAACTGATAAACCTTCCAGAAGGAGATATCGTTGCAAGTATAGCAAAAGTGCGAAAAGGTGACGAGGAAGAAAAGGCTTCAGAAGAAATAATGGATCCTATTGAGTAATAATGTAAAAAATCGGGACAAAAAATCTTTTGTCCCGATTTTTTTATGTAAACTTTTTGACAGTGATTAGTTTTCAGATTCAAGTTCACGGATAATTATTTCAGCAACTTTTTTTACTGTAAAGGAAACAAAATCTGTACATTGAGCCTTTCTTTCAGGAGAATTTTTTTCTTTTCCTTTCGTAAGAACTCTGCAGCATGTACCTCCACAGTAATCTTTGAATGCGTCATGCATTTCGTTTGTTAATGCAAAACATTTTGTGATTTTCGGATCTCCAGGAGTTCTTCGTCCAAAGAAATAACCAATACACATTGTTGCGCCTGCTAACGCACCGCAGATACATCCACCTCCACCAAGTCCCCACGGAAAACCTGAGCTCATAGCGATGGCATCATCAGAAAGATCTATCTCAAAATGCTTTCTGATAGCGTAGATCACAGATTCTGAACAGGCAAAGCCAGCATTAAAAATGTCTACGGCATCCTTCTGTAATTGCTCTATGTTGATATTTGTAGTCATAATAATCCCCCTTTTTGGATTTTATCTTGTTCTTAATTAGTATTTTATACCAATAGATGTTGTTTTAAAAGAAATATTTGTGAGTCAATTATAGATATAATCATAATATTTCCACAAATATATAAAATGGAAATATTATGGATACAATAAAATACAAATGGTTGATTTATGGTGATATATAAAATATAATATGCTTACAGATTCACATTTTATTATGGAAGTGATTAAAATGACAATTCAGGAAATGTTAAAACGAAAGACAGAGCTTGGCTATACTTATGCACAACTTTCGGAGCTTTCCGGTGTACCTGTAGGTACAATCCAGAAGATTTTTTCAGGAGTAACAAGTTCACCAAGATATGAGACACTTCGTGCATTGGAGCAGGTGTTAAAGGAACCTGAGAATTCTTATTTATGTGAAGAACAAGTGGCTTATAAGGTGAAGAAGCAAGGGGAATATACTTTAGAAGATTATTATAAGATACCAGATGAGAGGCGTGTCGAGTTAATTGATGGAGTGATATACGATATGTCATCTCCTACCTCTGCACATCAGCTAATAGCAGGACTTATATACAGTAAGATGATTTCTCATGTGTTAGATAAAAAAGGAAAGTGTCTTCCGATGATATCACCGATTGATGTACAGCTTGATTGTGATAATAAGACGATGGTGCAGCCGGATGTAGTTATTGTGTGTGACAGGGATAAAATCATTAATCGCTGTATTTATGGAGCTCCGGATTTTATTATTGAAGTCATATCCCGTTCATCGACCAAAAGAGACTCTGTGATCAAGCTTAATAAATATTTAAATGCCGGGGTAAGAGAATACTGGATGATAGATCCAAACAGAAAAAAGGTTATTGTATATAATTTTGAAACAGAAAATTATCCGGTAATTTATGGATTTGATGCAAAGATTCCAGTTGGTATATGGGATAATGAATTGGAGATTGATTTTCAGGAAGTGTATGATCATATAAGCTTTTTATATAAGAGAGATAAAGATACAGAGTATTCAGAATATTAACTTGTATATTCAGTGGGGACAGGGTAAAATTAATTTGGGACGGAGTATTTTTGAAAAACCCCCGTCCCAAATGAAGGAGGAAGTAGATGAGAACAATCGATGTAAGTGAAATTACAAGGAATATTAAAGAAATGTGTATAGAAGCGAATCATTTTCTGTCAAAGGACATGGATGTAGCTTTGAAGAACGCTGTAAAAACAGAAGAATCACCTCTTGGCAGACAGATTTTAGATCAACTTCAGGAAAATCTTCAGATTGCAGCAAAAGATATGATTCCCATATGCCAGGATACTGGAATGGCAGTAATATTTATGGAAATTGGGCAAGAGGTTCATTTTGAAGGTGGAAGGCTTGAAGATGCAATAAATGAAGGAGTACGCCAGGGATATACAGAAGGTTTTTTGAGAAAGTCAGTGGTAGGTGATCCGATCCTTCGTGAAAATACTAAGGATAATACACCTGCAATCATTCATTATAGTATTGTAGAAGGCGATAAAGTAAAGATAAAAGTTGCTCCAAAGGGATTTGGAAGTGAAAATATGAGCCGTGTATTCATGTTAAAGCCGGCAGATGGAATTGAAGGTGTAAAAAATGCAATTTTAACTGCAGTAAAAGATGCTGGTCCGAATGCATGTCCTCCGATGATTGTAGGCGTTGGAGTAGGAGGAACTTTTGAAAAATGCGCACTTATGGCAAAAGAAGCACTTACTCGAGAGGTTGGATCACATTCAGATATTCCATGGGTAAAAGAATTAGAAGAAGAGATGCTTGATAAAATTAACAGATTAGGTATTGGCCCAGGTGGATTGGGAGGAACAACAACTGCACTTGCAGTAAATGTAAATACTTATCCTACTCATATCGCAGGACTTCCGGTTGGAATTAACATTTGCTGTCACGTAAATAGACACATTATCAGGGAGGTATAAGATGGATAAGCACATAAAAGCACCAATAACAAAAGAAGTATCTCGTTCGCTACATGCCGGTGATTATGTATATATCACAGGAACAATCTATACTGCAAGAGATGCTGCGCATAAACGGATGGATGAAGCCTTATCAAATGGAGAAAATCTTCCGATTAATATAGAAAATCAGGTCATATATTACATGGGACCATCTCCTGCAAGAGAAGGACGTCCAATTGGTTCTGCCGGACCAACAACAGCAAGCCGTATGGATAAATATGCGCCCAGACTTCTTGATCTTGGTTTATCAGCAATGATAGGAAAAGGAAAAAGGAGCAAAGAAGTACTGGATGCAGTTGTTAGAAATGAAAGCGTTTATTTTGCTGCTGTAGGTGGAGCAGGCGCATTATTGTCAAAATGTATCAAATCATCAGAAGTTGTTGCTTATGATGACTTAGGCACAGAAGCAATTCGGAAATTAGAAGTTGAGAATTTTCCAGTAATTGTTGTTGCGGACTGTGAAGGAAATAATTTATATGAAACTGCGATTAAGGAGTATCAAAGATAATGAAGAGAATATTATTAATGGTATTTCGAAATATTTTCCTTGTACCGTTTATGTGGATAAAATTGTGTTATCATGCACATCATGTTGATAAATATGAAGAAAAAGAACATTATAAGATGTTACAATTTATCTGTCATAGGGCAAATAAAGGTGGAAATGTTACAATAGATGCACATGGCCTTGAAAATATACCAAAAGAACAAGGATTTATGTTTTTCCCGAACCATCAGGGATTATATGATGTTCTTGCGATTGTAGATGTGTGTCCATATCCATTTTCCGTTGTTGCAAAAAAAGAAGTTTCTAATATCCAATTTTTAAAACAAGTATTTGCATGTATGCAAGCCTATATGCTGGATCGTGAAGATGTTCGTCAGGCGATGCAAGTAATTATTGATGTGGCAAATGAAGTAAAAAAGGGAAGAAATTATCTCATATTTGCAGAGGGAACACGATCTAAAAATGGAAATCATCCAGGTGATTTTAAGGGTGGTAGTTTTAAAGCTGCGACAAAGGCTCAATGTCCAATCATACCAGTTGCATTAATAGATTCATTTAAACCATTTGATACAAACAGTATTAGCCCTGTGACGGTTCAGGTTCATTTTCTGGAACCATTATATTATGAAGATTATAAAGATATGAAAACAAAAGAAATAGCAGCATTGGTAAAACAACGTATTGAGCAAACGATTAATGCAAATACATTGTAAATGAAGTATTTTGTAAATACTGAAAAAAATGATTGACAATAGGCAGAAGGTCTAGTATAATAACTTCTGCTGGAGAAATACTCAAGAGGCTGAAGAGGCGCCCCTGCTAAGGGTGTAGGTCGGGTGACCGGCGCGAGGGTTCAAATCCCTCTTTCTCCGTTTTAGTCAGTATTGACTGTCTGGAACAAAAAGTTTCAGACAGTTTTTTATGGCTAATGTAGACCCTATATATAGAAGAAAAAAGGGTTAATATATACAGAATATTGTGTCAAAAAAAGATGTTGAAAAAAATCGAAAAAAGATTAAAAAAACATCTTGACATATAAAAGAACACATGATATTATGTATAGGCTGACTCGTGAGAGACAGACAAAGAC